>NZ_JACARZ010000237.1:0-348 GCF_013386315.1 Pseudomonas sp. P7779
GTGCATCAGGCTCGCAGCGCTGACCCCCAGTTGCCGCGCCTGTTCCCGAACCCGCAGCGCCAGCCCTGCATCGACGGGCAATTCGGCCTCTTCGATATCCCGGCCATCGCCCTGCACATCCTGCACGCCGAAGGGCAGCGTGGGCTCGTCGACATCGGCGAGCATTTCGCGGAAGAACTGCTCGTGTTCCTGGGCGCTGACACCCAGGCGAGCCTGGGCCACGTAGTGACGGAACGGTGCCGCGGTCGGCAAGTCATCGGCCTGGTTGAACAGGAACGCCCGCATTTCCTGGCCGACCACTTCCATGGCGGTGTGGTCCAGTGCCAGGTGATGGAACAGCAGGATCGC
>NZ_JACARZ010000003.1:0-165607 GCF_013386315.1 Pseudomonas sp. P7779
GAGTGCGCAGCGCTCCCAAGATTTTGGGGCCGCTTCGCAGCCCAGCGGGAGCAAGCTCCCTCGCCACAGCAAGCTCCCTCACTACAGCAAGCGCCCTCACCACAGAGCCTCCCTTGTCCACATTAAGTGTTTTACACGGGCTGAGGTTTCAGCGCTCGAACGCGTAAGACCGCTCCACCTTGCACACCCGCGTATGGCACGCCGAGTACCAGGTGGCGCGGCCCTGTTCGCGCACCTCAGTGTGTTCGGCGTGCTGCTTCCAGGCCAGGATCGCGGCTTCGCTGCTCCAGTAGGACACCGTGATACCCAGCCCGTCGTCCCCGCGCGCCGATTCCACGCCGAGAAAACCGGGTTGTTGCCGGGCCAGTTCCAGCATGCGGTCGGCGGCTTGTCCGTAACCGTTGTCACCTTCAGTGCGCAATGAGCTGAACACCACGGCGTAGTACGGCGGTTTGGGTGTCTTGGCGATCATGCGCAGGCCTTCAGCAGCGCAATGGCCAGCGGCGGGGTGACGTCTTTAAGCGCCGCACGTTCCGGCTGGAACAGGGTGGCGACAAAAAACGGATGGCCCAGCAACTCCACCGCCCGCAGGTCACCCGCCGAGTCATGGCCGCTGGCAATCAGGTCGGCTTCCAGCAATGCGCTTTCGAAGTCTGGATTGATGCCATAGCGGCAACGGTAGCCTTCATGGATATCCAGGGTGGCGTAGGCCTCGGCGATGCGGGTATAGGCCATCAAGCGGATGGTGTCGGTCGCTTCCACCAGCGCACAGGTCAGGGGCGTGAGTACTGCACGGGGCGAATCGGGGGCCAGTTCGCCATGTTCTGCGTCGGCCCAGCCCAGCACGTTGCGGGCATATTCCAGCACCGCGTGTTGAAAACCGCCGCAGGTGCCGAGGAAAGGGCGCCGCTGTTCACGGGCATAACGGATGGCCAGCAGGGCGCCGTCCAGATCACGGTAAGGGCTGGCGGGGACGCACCAGAAGCCGTCGTAGTGCTGCAGTTGTTCGGTGGATTTGATCGTGTCGGTGGCCAGCCAGTCGAACCGCACCGTCAGGCCCAGCGCCGCGCCGGCCTGTTGCAACGCCAGGGGAATGGCCTGGTGGGCGGTGACTTGGGCATCGTAGTCGCCGATCAGGGCCAGGTGCAGGGTGGTTTTATTCATCGAGGGTATCCGTGGCTTGTTGAGTCCTGGCGCTCACTATAGATTGGCGCTCACGCAATCAATATTGGCGTTAACACACATGTTCAATGCAGCGGTGCACTATCAGATCGACTACCCCGACCTTTCCCTGATCCTCGCCCTGGTGCGCGGCGGCACGCTCGCGCGGGCGGCGGCGTTGCTGCGGGTGGATGTGTCTACGGTGTTTCGCGCAGTGCGGCGGCTGGAGACGGCGCTGGGCCAGACGCTGTTCGAAAAGAGCCGCGCCGGCTACCTGCCCACCACCTTGGCCACCACCCTCGCCGAGCAGGCCGAACGTGCCGAACAGGCGCTGGAGGCAGCACGGGTGGGAGTGGAGCAGGGCGGTGAAGTGATCAGCGGTACGGTGCGCCTGACGTGCACGGACTCGGTATTGCAGTCACTGTTGCTGCCGGCCCTGGCGCAGTTCATGCCGGGTTACCCGGCGCTGACCCTGGAGCTGAGCACGTCCAATGACTTCGCCAACCTCAGTCGCCGCGATGCGGATATCGCCCTGCGCCTGACCAAGGCACCGCCCGAGCATCTGGTAGGACGTTGCCTGGGCACGGTGTCGTATCGGGTGTGCGCCAGTGCCGACTATGCCCGCCAGCATGGGGGGGAGGAACTGGCGGCCCTGAACTGGATCGCGCCGGATGACTTCCTGCCGGATCACCCCACCGTCACCTGGCGGCGCCAGCACTTGCCGGGAGTGATGCCAGCCTATCGCTGCAACAGCATGGTTTCGGTAACCGAGCTGGTGCGCGCGGGACTCGGCGTGGCCGCGTTGCCGGATTACCTGCTGGGCGCGGGTCTGGAACCGTTGAGCCCGCCGCTGGTGGGGCACGACACCGCCCTGTGGCTGCTGACGCGCCCCGATTGCCGGGCCTTGCGCTCGGTGGTGACGTTATTTGATCAGTTGGGCCAGCATGTGCGCTTGCCGGTGAGATAACTGTGGGAGCTGGCTTGCCTGCGATACAGGCGCTGTGGTGCATCAGGCATACCGCGGTGATGCAATCGCAGGCAAGCCAGCTCCCACACTGGATGCGTGGGAGGGTCAGGTCTTGCGCACGAATTGGTCGTGCATTTCGCTGGTCAGCCCTTCGATGCGTTCGGTCAGTTGTTTGGTCATCTCGGTGAGCTTGGTGTTCTGCTCCAACAGTTCCAGCAGTTGCTTGGTGGTCTGCGCCGCCTGGGCCTGGCGTTCGGTGTTGGCCACGGCCAGGGCTTCGCGGTGCTGGGCGTCGGCGTCGGATTGGGCCTTGTCCCGTGCGGCCTGGCGGGTCTGGGCGAGCAAAATCAAGGGGGCGGCATAGGCCGATTGCAGGCTGAACGCCAGGTTCAAGAGGATGAACGGGTAGACGTCAAAGTGCGTGATGCCGGTCATGTTGAGCACGACCCACAGAATCACGATTGCCGTTTGCGCCCCCAGGAACGTCGGGGTGCCAAAGAAGCGCGCGAAGGCTTCGGCTTTCAACGCAAAGGTGTCGTTGCCAAAGGTCGGCGCGAGATGGGCGTGTTTACGATGAAAGCGCAGGTGGTCAACGTTGGCTTCAGGTTTATCCGGGGTCATGGCGGGCTCGAATCCGTGGCGTAAGACAAGCCACCACTATAGACCGAGCCCTCGGCCTGGCACATGAAGAAGCCTGTCGCTTACCTGTTGCCCCGTTCATTGGCAAACGCACTCACAGCCTGCACCGCCTCGCTGGCGCCTTCGCGAATCTGCAGGATCACCGTACCCGCCTGGTTGGCCAGGTCCACGCCCTGGGCGGCGCGGTCGCGGGTACCGTCCATGCTGTCGATGGCCTGGCGGGTTTCGGTCTGGATCATCTCGATCATCGACGAAATCTCGGCCGTTGAACCGCTGGTGCGCGCCGCCAATTGCCGCACTTCATCGGCCACCACCGCAAAGCCACGCCCTTGTTCGCCGGCGCGTGCGGCTTCGATGGCAGCGTTCAATGCCAGCAGGTTGGTCTGGTCGGCAATCCCGCGAATGGTGTTGACGATGGCGGTGATCTGCTGCGAACGCTCGCCCAACTTGGCGATCAGCGCGGAAGAACCGTCGATATTGGCGGCAATCTCACGCATGCCGGTGGCGGTCTGCTGGATCACCTCGGCGCCTTTTTCGGCGATGTCCCGGGTTTGCAGCGAGATGTGATAAGCCTGGGTGGCGCTTTGCGCGTCGGCCGCGTGTTTCTCCACCATGGCCGTGACGTCGGAGGCGTATTTCACCACCTTGCACAGGCGCCCGCTGGCGTCGTATACCGGGTTGTAGTTGGCTTCCAGCCACACCACCTGGCCGTTTTTGTCGATGCGTTCGAACTGGCCGTTGAACAGCTCACCCTGGTTCAGCCGTCGCCAGAAATCGCTGTAGGCGCTGCTGTTGGCCAGCTCCGGTGTGCAGAACATGCGGTGATGCTTGCCCTGCACCTGCGCCAGGTTGTAGCCCATGCGCTGCAGGAAATTCTGGTTGGCGCTGATGATGGTGCCGTCGAGGTTGAACTCGATCACCGCCATGGCGCGGTCGATGGCCTGCAACTTGGCGTTGGCTTCACTCTCGGCCTGCATTTTCGGGGTGACGTCCATGGCGTACTTCACCACTTTCACCACGCTGCCGGACTCGTCGCGCACCGGGTTGTAGCTGGCCTCCAGCCAGATCGGCTGGCCGCCGCTGGTCACGCGCTCAAAGGTGCCGGACTGGAATTGGCCGTTGCGCAATTGTGTCCACAGTTGGCCGTACTCGGCGCTGCGGGCAAAGGCCGGGGTGCAGAACAGGCGGTGGGACTGGCCCACGACTTGGTCGGCGGTGTAGCCCATGGCCTTGAGGAAATTCTCGTTGGCCCGCAGGACTGTGCCTTGCAGATCAAATTCAATCACCGCCATGGAGCGGTCGATGGCGTCGAGAAGGCTGGCTTGCTGGGCAAGGGTGGCTTGCAGGGTACTGATGGTTTTTTTATGGGCGTTGAATAGCATGGTCGTGTGCTCGGGGGAAGCAAGCGTCAGGGGTATCCATGGGGGCGCCTGCCACCGTAAGGCCTGGCCATACGGCAAACGTGCTCATTGCCAGCTTCCTTGTGCTGGCAGCGGGGTGGAACAGCGGGTTCTGAGTCGTATGGCCGGCAAGAAGTTCTATGCCAGTCGACCAATGGCGGCATTATGCTATCGGTCGGCGACGGGCGCGTTTAATTCAGACGAGATGCAGAGGGCGGGATTCAGGCGGAATGGGCGACCACGTAGTCGCTGATATTGACTCGGTTACGGCCGGTGTCCTTGGCCGCGTACAGCGCGCGGTCCGCTGCGTTGAGCCACATGGCCGCGTCGGTGAAGGTGCTCTGGAAAGACGCCAGGCCAATGCTCAGGCTGACCCGCAGCTCGGGGATTTCCGGGTTGCGGTAATTGCTGAACACCTCGCGCATGCGTTCCATGACTTGCGCGGCCTGTTCCATGGGCATGTCCGGAAGAATCACACAGAACTCGTCGCCGCCGTATCGCCCGGCCAGGTCGTTTGCCCGCAGGTTGCGTCGAAGTTCCAGGCTTAGTTGGCGCAGAACCTGGTCACCGATGATGTGCCCATAGCTGTCGTTGATCTGCTTGAAATGGTCAATATCGATCAGTGCGATGGTGGCGTTCCCATGTTGTTGCTGGCACTTGTGAAACTTCAGGTGCAGCAGGTCTTTCCACGAACCGTGGTTGAGCAGGCCGGTGAGGCTGTCGGTGCGGCTCAAGGCGCTCAGGGCGCGTTTGTGTTCCGACAATTTGATCGCCAGGCGGTAGCAGACCATGCCCAGCGCCATGGGATACAGGGTCAGCATCGGCAGGCAGGCGTAGACCTGGACCAGGCTGACGTCGGGATTGAAGTGGATGCCAAACAGCAGCCAGGACACGCCGATACCTGCCAGTTGCGCCACGATGCCGTGGAGGAACAGGCGTTTGCCGCCGGCGGCGACGTTGTTCATGGTCATCATCGACAGGATGGTCACGGCCGTCAGTGGCGTGAACTGTGTAGTCGCCGCCCAGAACCCGCCGAGCAGTGAGTCGTAGAGCAGGTTTCGCCGTTCCGCCTTGTAGGGGAAATCAGAGCGGGTCGAAAGTTGATAGGCCAGGTGCGCCCAGCCAAAACCGTTGAACAGCAGCAACGCCCAGACCCAGCCTGGCATTTGCAGTGGGTAGAGCGCGGCGATGACGCTGATGCAGCCGATGCCCAGGCCGATGATCCTTGGCCTGTAGATACGTCTGGCAAATGACAGCCCTTTGCCTCGTTGGTTTTCCATAGATTCCTGGGTCGATTCTTTTTTTGCAGGTACGACGGCACACGTGATCGGGAAAACCACTGGTCGGATAATACGTGTGAATATTGTCAGTTATTCGCGTGGGAATAATCAGTGTCCTTCCAGGCCATTTGCAAAGGACACGCGGCGAATCAGATAAAAACGACCTTGAATGTCGTTCCTGCAACAGGTCAGTGCTGCGGCACGACCTCATAGCCTGCGAGGAACAGGTCGATGGCCGACTCGATGACGTTCGCTTGGGCGTCGGCGTCCAGGGTCGGCTGGCCGAGGGTGATCTGTGGCCAGAAGGCAAAGGCCTTGAGCAGGCTTTGCACCTGGTGGGCGGCGAAGCATGGGTCGGTGCAGCTCAGCCGGCCGTCTTCCTGGGCGGCGCGCACCCATTGGGTGAAGCCTTCTTCACGCTTGCTCAGGCGGTTGACCATGTCCTGGGCACGTTCCGGCGAGTGGATGGTGGCGGCAATCGCGACCCGGGCCAGGTCGAGGAAGTTGGCGTCCGACATCATCGTCATCTTGGCCTGCAGCAACCCGCGCAGTTGCTCCCGCAGCGGGCGGTCGCTGGCGTAGCTGACGTCCAGTTGCGCAACACTGCTGGCCCACAGTTGATGCAGGATCTCGGCGAACAGCTCTTCCTTGCTCGGGAAGTGGTTGTACACCGTGCGCTTGGAAACCCCCGCCGTGGCGGCAATCTTGTCCATGCTGGTGACCTCGAACCCGTTGTCACGAAACTCGGCAATGGCGGCTGCCACGATGGCTTCGCGTTTACGGTCGGTGAGGCGCAGGGGTACAGTCATGGTGGGAGTTCGGCTCTGAAGGGAAACTTACACTCGGTAGTTTACTTGCTCCCGGTTTTGTTGCAATCTAGAAACTACACTGTGCAGTGTAATTTTTAGAGCAGTCTGCAGGAGTTCCTCGGTAATGGCCACGATCTCAACCCGTCTCGACAGTTCTTCTACAGCGCCCAAGTCTTCCGAACAGCATCAAGGTCACTTCACCAATCAGAAGCCCATCCAGCATGGCGGCTTGGGCAAGACCCTGGGCATCATGTGGAAGATGCTCTTCCAGAAGCCCCGCAGCACGCGCCCGGTGGGTGAGATCCCGGTGCAGCCGCTGACTCGCGAGCAACTGTTTGCCGCCCCGGACCATAGCGTTTTCCGCCTCGGCCATTCCACCGTGCTGCTGAAAATGCGCGGCAAGTTCTGGCTGACCGACCCGGTGTTCGCCGAGCGTGCTTCGCCGTTCAGTTGGGCGGGGCCCAAGCGTTTCCATCAGCCGCCGATCAGCCTTGAGGACCTGCCGCCGATCGAGGCGGTGATTCTTTCCCACAACCACTACGACCATCTGGACCACAAGGCGGTGGTGCAACTGGCGGACAAGACCCGCTATTTCCTCGCGCCGCTGGGTGTGGGCGATACCCTGGTCAAGTGGGGTGTGGATGCCAGCAAGGTGCGGCAGCTGGATTGGTGGCAGGGCACTGAAGTGGACGGGATTCGTTTTGTGTCCACGCCGGCCCAGCACTTTTCCGGGCGCGGCCTGTTCGATGGCAACCAGACGCTGTGGTGTTCGTGGGTGATGATCGACGGCTCACGGCGAATTTTCTTCAGCGGTGATACCGGCTATTTCGAGGGCTTCAAGCGTATCGGCGAGCAGTACGGCCCGTTTGACCTGACCCTGATGGAGACGGGTGCCTACAACGTCGACTGGCCCCACGTGCACATGCAACCGGAAGAAACCCTGCAGGCGCACATCGACTTGAAGGGCCGCTGGCTGCTGCCGATCCATAACGGCACGTTCGACCTGGCGTTTCATGCATGGCACGAACCCTTCGACCGCATCATGGCGCTGGCATGGGAGCGTAACGTGTCGATCACCACACCGGCGATGGGGCAGGCGTTCATGCTCAACCAGCCGGAGCGCGGGCAGGCCTGGTGGCTGGAAGTCGAGCATCAGGGCAGTGAAGCGCACGTCAGCGGATAATCACCGTCTGATCGCGCGCTCAGGGATTTTGAACGAGCCATAACCAGCCATTTCCGACAGACATCCACCTCGCTTAAGGGATGCAATCACGCCTCGAAACTTTATTCCGGGGCGTGGGAGTGTATGGAAGATAAGAGTAGGAAGGTCACGGGGCCGGGCGTGCGCTGCCTGTTCAAGCCTTCAGGATCGGGGGACAGTTGTACTCCCCAGCCTTGCGCCCCCGCTGCCAGCCAGGGCGTCGTGTTTGGCAGTCATGCGGCCGGTACGATCGTCAATTCGGCCACTCACCAGGGCGGCCTGGAGTTCGGCTCCACGGGCGGTTACGGCCCCAGGCTCGACCTCCCTGGCCCCATGATGCACAGCGTGCGCGATCCCGCGTTATCACTGATTGCCCTCAGCGGTGTCGACCCCGAGGGGCGGGTGATGGTGGAGATTCCACCCGTCGCTGATCCGGGTCATCTGATCAACACACCGCCCCTGGCTGGCAGCCGTATTGGTTTTGCCAGCGAGTACGTTACCGGTGATGTGCGCAAACCCGCCAAACACAGCCCGCACTTTGCCCGGGTACTGGACGTACTGCGTGCAGCCGGTGCGCAATTGGTGCCTGTGACGGCGCAGGTGACCGATGACACACGTCACTTCACCCTGGACCCCGGGAATGAGATTAACGACCGGGTCACGGAAAACCGCCTGGATGGGGTGGTGGCGGATGCGCAAGGTGTTGCTTTCCACAAAGCAGCGACTGCCGATAACCCACGCTTCAGCGTGCCCGCGGGCACCGACGTCGACGGGGTGTCGAGGGTCGTCTGGTTCTATGGTGCGCACTGGTCCAGAGATCGTCTGGCGGCGTTGGTGCGAGGTTGTCAGCAGGTTCTAGGGCGGCTTTAAGGGCCTACGCCATGGGGAGAGTGATCGTACGCCGCGGTAAGAGTTGCCCCCGAGTCATCGAGTATTTCGCTTCTTAGACTGAGGCAGGGATATCGAACGGTATTCCCAACATTCAGGCAGGCGGGGAGTATTTATGATTGGACCAGGTTTGGGCGCGGGATGGGCAGCGGGGCTTTTCGATGCAGTGGTGAACCCGCCACAGGCCTACAGGAGTGCCGACGATTTGGCGGCGGCCATGACCCGGCCCAATGGGGCCAGTTCCGATTCGGTGGTGAGGGATTCGCTGAAGCTGATCGCCAACATGGACAAGGGCTTGCAGGGCGGCAATGCATTCATTGAAATCAATCCTGACGCTCGTGTGAAAGCCCGTGCGCTGGATCTGGAACGGGCCGAAGGCAAAGTGCGCGGGCCTTTGCATGGCGTTCCGATAGCGCTCAAGGATGTGTTCGAAACCGGCGACAAGATGCAGACCAGCGGTGGCTCCATGGCGCTGGTGGGCAGGCCCGCTTCAAGGAACGCCAGGGTGGTGGACAACCTGCTGAAGGCTGGCGTTGTGATTATTGGAAAAACCAACATGAGCGAATTGTCCAATTTTCGCTCTGAGGCTCCGGTTGATGGCTGGAGCTCCAGGGGCGGCTTGACCCTCAACCCGCATCGGCTGGATGGCCAGGCGGCGGGCTCGAGTACGGGCTCTGCGGTAGCCGTTGCTCAAGGGATTGTGCCCTTGGCATTGGGGGTCGAAACCAATGGTTCAATCATTACGCCGGCGGCTTACAACGGTGTTATTGGTTTCAAACCGACCGAAGGGTTAGTGAGCACTGAAGGGGTGATGACCAGTTCCCGCCAGGACACGGTGGGCACCTTCACCCGTAACGTACGTGATGCGGCGCAAGCACTGGATGCGATGACGGATACCAACCGCTACACCCAGGGAATCAAGCCTGACGCCTTGGTGGGCAAGCGCATCGGCTATACGCCGTTGCCTGAGTTATCAGCAGAAGATGCCAACGACCCGGCGAAAATAGCCGACAGGCAGCACTTCGAGGATGCCATTACGTTGCTGCGGGGCAAGGGCGCGACATTGGTACCCGTGGGTCAACTGGGTGAGGGCGTCCCGTACGAAACCCATGAACAATATAACGACGCGTTGTTATCGGACGTTAAACACCAGCTTGAAGCCTACCTGGCCGGACGGGCAGGCTTGCCGGTGAAGTCGCTGGCTGAGCTGATTGAATTCAACGAGCGCAACAGCGGTCCGGGTGTGCCGGACCAACAGATGCTCACCATGATCAACGGGATGGATATCAGTGATGAGGCGCGCAATGAGTTATGGGCTGCCATCGGCCCGATTTTCAAAAGCACCATCGATAAGCCGCTGGCCGAGCATAAGCTTGACGCAATAGTGTCCAATTTTCACTCGTACAGTTACTACTACTCGGCAGTGGCCGGTTATCCCGGTATCTCGATGCCATCGGGAATGGACGACGAAGGGATGCCAACGGCTGTTCACTTTTATGGGGCAAATTTGAGCGAAGCCACGTTGCTGTCGGTCGCCTACGGGTATGAGCAGGCCTCCCATGCAATTAGGAAGCCTGCGTTTACACCCGGCCTGCGCTAGTCCGGATTACTTCAACCCATAACGAGCGGCGGGTTCACGGTGCGACAGGTTCGGGCCTAGGGCCAGCCGTGCGCTTTCGTAGGTGTCCCAATCGGCGCTGTCCGGCAGGGACGGAATCGTCACGGCTTCACCCTGGGCAAGGCCTGCCAGGGCGGCGTCCACCAGGTTCTCGGTGGTCATCACCATGGCTTCCGGCAGGTTGTTCACAGGCAGGCCGGCGATGTCCCAGAACTCCGTGGCGGTAGCGCCTGGCAGCACTACCTGGACCACCACGCCCTTGTCACTCAGCTCATGCTGCAGCGATTCGCTGAACGCCTGCACGAACGCTTTGGTACCGCCATACACGCCGTTCAGCACTTTGGGAGCGAGAGCGACAATCGAGCCGATATTGATAATCGTGCCACGGCCCTGGGCGACAAAGTTGGTTGCCGCGGCTTTGGCCAGGCGGGTCAGCGCCAGTACGTTCAGCAGAATCATCGCGTCCATTTTGTCGGCATCCGACTCCAGCAGCGAAGCCGTGGCGCCCACACCGGCGTTATTCACCAGCAGGCTGATACGGCTGTCTTCGTGCGCGATCCGGGCGATTCGCGCCAAGTCGGCTGGCAGATTGAGATCGGCCGCTATCACCTGCACGTCACGCTGGGTATTGGCTTTCAAGCGTGTTGCCAACTGCTCCAGACGTTGCTGGTTGCGGGCCACCAGAATCAGATCGTAGCCGGCACGGGCCAGGCGGTCGGCATACACCGCACCAATTCCTGACGAGGCACCGGTAATCAGGGCATAACCTTTGTGTTGCGACATGGCAGTTGCTCCAAATGGGCCGGGGAGGGGATCGGCCTTGTTGGAACCAAGATTATGGGTGTAATGTGATGGCTGCAATGTCATATATCCCTCCTTTAGAGACATGAGGTTTGGCCATGGTGTCCGTCGGTATTCTGCTTTTTCCCGGTTTCCAGGTGCTCAGCCTGTCCACCAGCAGCGTGTTCGAATTTGCCAACTTCGTGGTGGGGCGACCGTTCTACCGCGTGGACTTGTTGTCGGAGCATGGCGGGCCGATAAGAAGCTCCATGGGCTTTGCCATTGATAGCCTGGCGTTCGGGCAGCAGGTCTACGACACGATCCTGGTGCTGGGGGACAACGAACTACTTGAGCCCACTCCCGGCATGGTGGAGTACCTGCAAGCGTCATTGACGGCGTCGCGCCGGGTTACATCGGCCTGCACCGGTTCGTTCCACCTGGCAGCGGCCGGCCTGTTGGAAGGGCGCAAGGCAACCACCCACTGGTACCACGCCATGACGTTTCGCCAGCGCTACCCCAATGTGAAGCTGGAGGAAGACCGGATCTTCACCGTCGATGGCCCGCTCTGGACCTCTGCCGGGATGACCGCCTGCATCGACCTGGCCCTGGCCCTGGTCGAGCACGATTTGGGCGTGGAAGTGGCCCGCGACGTGGCGAAAAAACTGGTGGTTTACCATCGCCGTGCCGGTGGCCAGTCACAGTTCTCGGCGTTGCTGGAACTGGACCCAAAGTCCGACCGCGTACAAACCGCCCTGGCGTGGGCCAAAGGGCACTTGCACGAGGACCTCTCGGTAGAGCAACTGGCGCAAGCGGCACACCTCAGCCCGCGTCAGTTCAGCCGACTGTTCCGCGCCGAAACCGGGCAATCGCCGGCCAAGGCGGTAGAACACCTGCGCATTGAAGCGGCGAGGTTGATGCTCGAATCCGGCAGCCACTCCATCGACGTTGTCGCCCGGGAGACGGGCTTCGGTGACCCGGAGCGCATGCGTCGAGCCTTCCTGCGAGCGTTTGGCCAACCGCCACAAATGATCCGTCGGGCGTTGCAGTTGCAGGCGTGAACTTGCGGGAGCCAGAACCTAGGGCAACTCAGGCGAATAGCACTTCAATACGTCCTTGAGTACGTGAAGCTGGCGCAGCCGTAATAACGATTTGCACATCGCGCCCCAGGCGCGACAAACACTCAAGCATTTTGGCTTCACTGATACCCCGAAACCTGCCACGCAGCATTTCAGACACCTTGGGTTGGGATAAACCGAGAATGACGGAGGCTTGTGCCTGAGTGAGGCTACGTGCCTTGAGAATCTCACCAATCTTCGTCGCCAGCTGTGCCTTGACCTGCATTTCACTGGCGTCGGGCTGCCCGATGTCTTCATAGACATTGCCGGTGCTTTCTTCGATCTCAATCGCGTTGTGATGCTTGTGCATGATCCTGCGCCGCCTTGAGTCGCTGTTTGATCAGTTGTATGTCGTGCTGTGCTGTAGCGATGCCTTTCGTCGACTTTTTCTGGAAGCAATGAAGGACATAAACAGCTGAGTCGAAACGGACGGTATACACACCACGATAAGTGTTGCTGTCGAAATCCTCCACCACCTCAAGTACCGCGTTACCGCCAAACCCTTTCAATGCCTTGGTCTGTGAGTGCTTGCCTCCTCCTTGGGCGAGGTGGAGCGCAAAGCCAAACACATCTTGAACAGGCCCAGGCATTTGCTGCAGATCTTTCTTGCTACCGCCCACCCAGAGGAGTGGCTTCCATGAACTCATGAGAGGATATACCTAAATAGGGATAAGCGTCAGCGCGAAGAGAAATCTTACTCAACCGTTTCAAGCACTGAATGCTCTGACGACAGTGGCAAAGAGCCCCGCACATTCATCCCCCAACCCGGCGCAAACCCCGGGAAAAACACCAACCCTTCAGCCTCCAGGCGAAACGCCACACTCAGGCGGATAGCATCGTCCACATCGCCATGGCTTTCAAAACGTTGAAGGGCGTCCACTTCCACATCCGCTTCCCGGGCCAGGTCTTCCCGGCTCCAGCCCAGCATCAGGCGGGCCTGGACGCTGTGCCGTGGGGTGAATTGATGAAGGACGATCTGCTGTTCTACAGTGCTGCTCATTGCCAGAGAGGACATGGACTTTCTCCAGGTTCGACGGGGGAGGGCAAACTATACTGTGTTTTTGTACAGTTGTTTTGACCGCTCATCAACTGGATTTTCCGATAGCGCTGCCGCCGCTCTATTTCGCCCCTTCCAGGTAGGTGCTCGGTGACTGCCCAAGCACCCGGCGGAACATGCTGGAAAATGCCGCCGGGTTTTCATAGCCCAGGTCCAGGGCGATCCGGGTGACGCTTGCACCGCTGGCCAACCGCGCCAAGGCCTGCACAACACAGGCTCGCTGGCGCCACTGCACGAAGCTCAGGCCGGTTTGTTGGCGGAAATGCCGGCTGAAGGTGCGCAGGCTCAGGTGCGATTGTTGCGCCCATTGAACCGGTGACTGGTGCACGTCCGGCCGCTGCAGAAACGTCAGGCACAGCTCAAGCAGCCGTGGTTCCTCCGGCAGCGGGATATGCAGGGGCAAGTGCGTGGCGCGTGCCAGTTCATGCAACAGCAGGCTGACCAGCGCACCGTCGCGCCCGGCCTCGTCGTATTCCAGCGGCAGCTCCACCGCCTCCATCAGCAGCTGGCGCATCAGGGGGGAAACGTTGATGACGTGGCAGTCGGTGCCCAAGTCGGTGACGGCGTGCGGTTCGATATACAGGCTGCGCGTCGACACGCCGAGCATCAGCACTTCATGGGGCACTTGGGCCGGAATCCACACCGCGCGCTGGGGCGGCACAACCCAGTTGCCTTGCTGGGTGCTGACTTGCATCACCCCGGTGGCGCCATACAGCAACTGGCCGCGGCGATGGCTGTGGCGCTTGAGCAGATAGCCGTGGGGATAGTCGGTGCCGATTGCCACGACCGTTCGCGGGGTCAGGTCGAGCTGAGCGATGGAAACGTTGCGCATGGAGCTGATTCCGGAAGTGGCAATATCTCGCATATTATTGGCCGACATGCGCAAGCGGGCCAAGCCTTGAATCTCTATCGTCGACAGCTCTCCCTGATACTGAAGGCGATTCTCGATGTTCTATCTATTACTGGCACTGTTCGGCTGCATCACCGGCGTAACCGCTGTGCTGTTCGGCTTCGGTGGCGGGTTCGTGGTGGTGCCGTTGCTGTACGGCATGCTCAAGCTCAGCCACGACGCGGGCGTGAGTGAATCAGCGATGCATATCGCGGTCGCCACCTCGACCTGCGTGATGATCGTCAACGCGCTGATCGCCACTGGAAAACACCGTCGCAAAGGTAATCTGATTCGCCACTACCTGTGGCCGTTGGGCGGGTACATCGGGGTTGGCGCCGTGCTGGGGGCAGGGGCTGCAATGTTCGCCAGCGGCGATTTCATGCGGTACGCCTTTATCGCCTACCTGGCCATCACCATCGTCGATTGTCTGTTGCGCAGGGGCTTTCTCAGCCAGGACGACACACTCCAGCCACGACGCCTGAGCGGCATGGAAGTGACGGGCGGCGGCATCGCCATTGGCCTGATCGCGACCTTCCTGGGGGTGGGCGGCAGCGTGATGACCGTGCCGCTGTTGCGCCGTTGTGGCTTGAGCATGTCCCAGTCCACGTCCATGGCTAATCCGCTGAGCGTGCCGGTGGCGCTGGCCGGTACATTTACCTACATGCTCATGGCGGGATTCGCCAAGGTGCAATTGGGCGCGTGGTTTGTCGGCTATGTCGATTTGCTGGCGTTTGCCATCCTCACCCTGGGTTCGCTGCTGGGCATTCGCCTGGCCACACCGTGGATCGGTCGCATCCCGGATGCACTGCATGCGCGGGTGTATATCGGGTTGTTGGGCGTGGTGATGGTGAGCATGCTGGTCTGACGCAAGTGGATTTTGCGTTCTTTTAGCCGCAGGCTAGGGTTACTTCTCTATTCAAAAGAAAGTGACCGGGGGAATGTCATGTCCATTTCCGAAAGCGATTGGCAGAAGTTCAAAGTCCTCAGGGCATTGGCGCTTGAACGCTTTTACCTAGGCGTACTGGCTGATGCAAAGACCATCAGCGAGCGCGAAACGCTTTCTGCCGAGGCTCGGTACAGGACGCTGTATATCCTCACCAGGGATCGCGATAACGATGTCGTCCGAATGTTTGATCTCTACAGTCGTTCGAAAGCCCGCGAGAGCCTTGCGCAAATGATCAGGCATGATTTGTTGAGTGATTCAGAGTTGTCGGTATTAAGCGAAGAGACATTGAGCGCTATCGGCTACGCGGTCAGGCAGCGTTACGAAATCGAGTGGGTTGCTGCACACGTACAAGGCGACTGAGTCTTGTCTTAGACTTCAGTCAGAATGTTCAGGAAATATCTTGATGCTTAGTTTTAATTGTACGCAGGCGGCTGGTAATTTTTTTAGCCGGGTTCACAAAGGCAAAAAAATTACCCCGGTTCAAAAACTGCCGACACAAGAGCGCCAGGGCGATGACCTGTACGCCGACCCTCATCAGTGGCTGGTCCATGCCGCGACGGTGCAACGTAAACATGTGCTGTTGGCGATACATCTGAAAACCCGCTATTGCATGCTGTTTTTTGATATGAAAAAAGCCGACGCCGATGGCTTCGTGCGCACCTTTATTAATCGGTGGATGAGTGGTGTTTTGGATCTCGCCTTGAAGTCTGATGTTTTGGATTTGGTTGATCCGTCTGTGCCTGAGCAGCAATTCGTCAATTTGGTCGAGTCGTACTCTCTACAGCAGCGGGGTGATCGGAGTGCGCAGACTCAAATCAACGAAATATTGCGGAGTTTTGAGATGGACGCAGAAGGCGTGGATCTTGTTGCAATGCCTTGGAGCGCTCTGCATTACGACGCTCGAATCAACCATACGCCTCGAAGCTTGAAAGATGTGAAGGGGCTTCATTTACCGGATGAGGAAATGCTGATTCACTGGTTGGTCACGGTAGGCGGCTTGGACCCTGCGGGCGCCGCACTTGCACGTGAAAAGTACCGTTTATTCAGCCGAAGGGCCTGACCTGGAATCGCATTACCGTTCTCCCAACCCCGGCGCCTCGCGAATAATCAGGTGATCCAGGTTCTCGATATTGGCACTGAACACCCCGAACGTCTGCTCGGGGTTTTTCTTGCTTGGCACCTGTTTCAGCTCCGGCGTTACCCCGTAGAAGAAGCAATACAGCGCTCGATCACTGTCCACCGCGGCCTTGATCTGCTCCAGGAACGCCTTGCGCTTGCGGTAGTTCTCGATCAGTTTTTTGCTCAGGTAAACGTTGATGGAATAGGGCTTTTTGTCGAGCCAGGCCTTCTTTTCGAAGTCGATGCGAAAGCTGCTGGTGTAGTCCTTGATCTCCTTGATCTTGCCCCAGTAGATCAGGCCTTTATTGTCTTGCAGGTATTCGATCTTCTTGAAAAACGTCCAGTAGGTCGCGGTGTGATCGCCGATCTTCAAGGGCATGCTTTTCAGCTTTTCCTTATCGCCGATATTCGACACGTAGCATTCCACGGGGTGGGCAAAGACGCTGGTCTTGTCCGGGGTGGTGTCGCTTGAGCTGTGAGACAAGGCGTTGCGGGTTGCCGGCGTTTTCGGTGGTTCTTGTGGGGTGCCAGCCTCAGCACCGATGACCGGCGTTTTGCGTTCGTACTGGCGCCGCGTCAGGACAAATTCCGACGGAAAGTTTTCCTCCGGCCCATCCTCAGATTCGCCTTTTCCGGCAGGGCGACTGGCGTAACGGCAACCCTCGATATGCCGGGTGCTGGGGATGTTCTTGAAGTGGGGCGTACGCAGGTAATTGACGTTTTTTGCATTGAACGTGCCCAACACATTGCCCGCCGCAAACGCCGCCCGGCATTCGTCGTTGGGGCACAGGAAACTGTCCTTGTCGGAATCGAAGGCGGCGGTTTCGTCGAAATTCAGGTCGCGCACGTCATAGATCGACAGCTTGTCGTCGAGACTCAGGCTGTAGGCCGTGTCGAATTTCATGGGGCTCGGGTCCGTGAGAGGTTTCGCTATTAATAGCGGGATATCGAGCAAATATCAGTAGAAATTACGCACGGACCACCACACGCCGGCCACTCAGGAAACACAAGGTGCCACCCACCGCCGTCAGCCCGCTGAGTACATAGAACATAGAGGCGGGGGATGCGTTGATCAGCAGGTAGCCGCAGATCACCGGGCTCAGCGCCCCGCCAAATGCCGCCAGGTTTTGTGCGCCGTAATAACTGCCGCGCAGGGCGTCCGGGGCGATGGTGTCGATAAACAGGAACTCGGACGGGTAGATGATCATCTCCCCGAGGGTGAACACAAACATCGCGACACACCACGACACCAGGCCGTCCGCCATGCTGAAGCCGATCAACCCGGCAATAAACAGCGAGGTGCCAAGCACGATCCAGTAGCGCAGTTGTTCACGCTTGAGGAAGCGGCCGATCTGGTATTGCATCAGGATCACCGTGATGGCGTTGCACGCCAGCACCGCAGAGAGAATTTTCAGCGCGTTCTCCGGCTTGTAGGCCACCAGCAGAAATTGCGACAGATAGAGGGTGTAGCGCCCGTGGACAATGGTGCTCAACAGGCTGCCGCTGGTGAACAGGATCAAGGTGCGATCGCTGCGCAGGGTCCTCAGGGTGCTGAGAAAACTTAAGGGTTTGTTGCTGTCGTCGCGCTGGGTCGGTGGGATGCCGATCATCAGGAACAGGCTGCCAAAGGCAATCGCGCTGGCGATCAGGAACGGTGCCAGGGGCATCTGCCCGGCAATCACCACGCCGAGCATCGGGCCGGTGGCGTAGCCGACATTGGTCAGGGTGTAGCGCAGGGAAAACACCTTGGCCCGCTGGCCCACCGGCAGGTTCTCGCTGATGATCGCCTTGGAGCCGATCAGGAACAGCGCCGAAGCGGCTTCGGTGATCACCAGGGTCAGGGTGGTCAGGTACAGGTTGCTGGCAAAGGTCAGCAACAAAAAACCGATGGAGCTGGAAAGCATCGCCAGGATCAGCAGCTTGCGCTTTTCCAGGCGGTCGATGATGTAGCCACCGTAGAGGCCCAGCAGGGTGGCGATGAACACGGCGATGCCCATCAGCAAGCCGATGTCTTGCTGGTTGAGGCCCAGGCGGGTGCTCAGCAACAGGGCGAGCAATGGGCTGGTCATGGCGCGGCTGACGACGATGGTCACCGAGCAGATCATCAGGCGGCGGATTACCAGGGAGTATGTGGCCACGGTGGGGCGGATGTCCTTATTCTTTTTTCAAGGCGATGAAGATCCAGTGTGGGAGCGGGCTTGCTCGCGAATGCGGTGTGTCAGTGCCAACTGTACTGGCTGATCCACCGCATTCGCGAGCAAGCCCGCTCCCACATTTAGATCGCGTTACTGGCCGGCATTGATGCTGATCTTCTCAACCGCACCCTGCTCCAGATCCCACTTCTGCAGAATCTTGCCGTACGTCCCATCATCAATCATGCCCTGCAACGCCTCACTGATGGCCGTGACCAACTCGGTATTGCTCTTCTCAATCCCAAGCCCGGTGAACTGCTTGGAAATCGCCAGGCCCACCGGCTTGTATTTACCTTTGTCCAGCGACATCAGGTAAGGAATGGTTTCACTGCCTTGCATCGCCGCATCCAGACGGTTCTGCTGCAACTGTGCCCGCGCATCCGCCGAACCCTCAGTGCCAATCACTACGATGGCTGGCTTACCGGCCTTTTCGCAGTTTTCCTTGCTCCACGCGGCAATTTCCGACGGCCAGGTGGTACGTCGGCTGGTGCCGACTTTTTTACCGCACAGGTCAGTCAATTCCTTCAGATCTTCACGCTTGGCCAGGGTGTACAGCTGCGGGCCGCTGGTGAAGTAGTCGATAAAGGTCACCGCCTTCTGACGCTCGGCAGTGTCGCTCATGCCCGACAGCACAATGTCCACGCGCCTGGTAGTCAGGCCGCTGAGCATTTGTTCGAAGCCGGTTTCCTGCCACTTGATCTTCACCCCCAAACGCTCGGCCAGGGCGTTGCCCAGGTCAAAGTCCAGGCCGGTGAGCTTGTTGGTGGCGGTGTCCTTGAAATCCATCGGCGGGTAGTTCGGCACGATGGCCGCGCTGATCTCACCCTTGTCCTTGATCGCTGCCGGCAATGCCGCCAAAACCGAAGTGGAGGCCATCAGGCCTACGAGCAAACTTGGAAGAAACAGATTTTTCATGGGGGCGTTCTCGTTAGTTTTTTAGTTAAGTGCGAACGGCAGAAATAAAGCTTTGGGTACGCGGGTTTTGTGGGCTTATTAGAATTTCTTCCGGGCTGCCGGCTTCCACAATCTGGCCGGCATCCATAAACACCATGCGGTTGGACACTTCGCGGGCGAAGCCCAACTCATGGGTGACCACAATCATGGTCATGCCGGTGGTGGCCAAATCGCGCATCACCGACAGCACTTCTCCTACCAGCTCCGGATCGAGGGCTGACGTGGGTTCGTCAAACAACATCAGCTTGGGGCGCATCGCCAACGCACGGGCAATTGCCACACGTTGTTGCTGGCCGCCGGACAACTCCACCGGGTAGGCATTGCGTTTGTCCGCCAGGCCGACGCGGGCCAGCAACTCCAGCGCGTCCTCGGTGGCTTCCTTGGGCGAGCGCTTGAGCACCTGGCACGGGCCCTCGATGATGTTCTGCAACACAGTCATGTGCGGGAACAGATTGAAGCGCTGAAACACCATGCCGGTGGCCAACCGCTGACGGGCGATCTGTGATTCATTCAATTCGTGCAGCTTGTTGCCGACGACCCGGTAGCCCACCAGTTCGCCATCGACCCACAGGCCGCCCTTGTCGATTTTTTCCAGCTGATTGACGCAGCGCAGCAGGGTACTTTTGCCGGAACCGGACGGGCCGATGATGCACAGCACTTCGCCTTGTTCGACTTCCAGGTTGATGTCCTGCAACGCGTGATACTGGTCGTAATACTTGTTCAGGTTCACGGCCTTGACGATGCTTCTCATGGGGCAAATCTCCTCAGTCAGGGCTTACGAACGCTTGCCGGCGCCGCGGGCAAAACGACGCTCAAGGCGGCTCTGACCGAATGAAAGAACAGTCACCACCGCCAAGTACCAGATGCCGGCAACAATCAGCAGCTCCATGACCCGGGCGTTGGCGTAGTAGATGTTTTGCGCGTTGTGCAGCAGCTCCGAGTACTGGATCACACTCGCCAGGCTGGTCATTTTCACCATGCTGATGAACTCGTTGCCTACAGGCGGAATGATCACCCGCATCGCCTGGGGCAGAATCACCCTACGCAGCGCCTGAAGGCTCGGCATGCCGATCGACTTGGCGGCTTCGTACTGACCGGTGTCCACCGACAACAGGCCGGCGCGCACCACTTCAGCGGTGTAGGCACCCTGGTTGATGCTCAGGCCGAGGAGGGCGGCCACGAACGGCGTCATCAGGTCCACGGTGTCGATGCTGAACAGGCCGGGAATCGCGATCACCGGGAAAATCAGCGCCAGGTTGAACCACAACAGCAGTTGCAGAATCAGCGGCGTACCCCGGAACAGCCAGGTGTAGGTGATGGCCACGTAGCGCAGGATCGGGTTGGCCGACATGCGCATGATCGCCGTGATCACCCCGATCACCACGCCCAGCGCCATGGCCAGGATCGACATGATGATGGTGTTCACCAGGCCCCAGATGATCGCCTCGGACGTGAGGAACTGACCGATGTAGGACCATTCGATCTGGCCGTTGGCGAATGCACGCAGCAAGGCAGCCAGTGCGATCACGATCAACGTGGCAAAAAACATCCGCCCGTAATAGCGACGCGGCACATGCTCGTACTGGGTGATATCGAACTGGTTCTCGGTCTGCTGGCGCTCGGCTTGCAAGCGCTCTGCCGGGGTTTGTTTCATGGTGACTCTCCAAAACAACTGAATACACTGATCGTTCCCACGCAGAGCGTGGGAACGATCTTTAAATTCGAAAGCCGGTGTAGTTTTCTGCCCACTTCTGTTGCGCAGCCAGGGCCACCTTCAACCGCCCAATCTGCTCCCGCACCCGATCCGGCGCCGTACCGCCCCAACCACTGCGCGCCGCAATCGCCGCTTCCAGGGTCAGGCACTCACGCACTTGCGGCGTCAGCCGCGTATCCACCTCTGCCAACAACGCCGGCGAGGCTTCCCACAATTCAATTTCATGCTTCTCACAGGCCTGCACCAAGGCACCGGTAATCTCATGGGCCTCCTTGAACGGCACACCACGAGTGGCCAGCCAATCCGCCACCTCAGTTGCCAATGTGAAACCCATCGGCGCCTGACGCCGCAGCTCTTCCACCTGCACCTTCATCGTCGCGACCATCCCGGCCATCGCCGGCAGCACCAACAGCAACGTATCCACGCTGTCCAACACACTGTGTTTGTCTTCACTCAAATCGCGGTTGTACGACAGCGGCAAGGACTTGAGCGTCGACATCAACCCGGTCAGGTTGCCAATCAATCGCCCGGCTTTACCCCGCGCCAGTTCGGCAATGTCCGGGTTCTTCTTCTGCGGCATGATCGAGCTACCGGTGGCGTAGGCATCGTCCAACTGCACCCAGCGAAACTGCCGCGACGACCACAGGCAAAACTCCTCCGACAGCCGCGAAATATTCACCCCGAGCATGCCCGCCACAAACAGAAACTCCGCCACGTGGTCGCGACTGGCTACAGCGTCGATAGAGTTTTCGCACGGCCCGGTGTAACCCATCTCCTTGGCCGAATGCTCCGGCTGGCGCGCAATCGCCGAGCCGGCCATCGCCGCAGCACCCAACGGCGACAACGCCGTACGCGCATCCCAGTCCACCAGGCGCTGCACATCCCGCAGCATCGATTGCGCATGAGCCAACAAGTGATGGGCGAACACAATCGGCTGCGCCTGCTGCAAGTGAGTAAAGCCCGGGCAGATGCTCTCGATATGCTGCTCGGCCTGGTCCACCAGCGCCTGCTGCAAGCCCAACACCTCGGTGGTGATGGTGCGCGCGTGGTCTCGCAGGAACAGGCGCAAATCGTTGGCCGTCTGGTCATTGCGCGAACGTCCGGCGCGCAGCTTGCCGCCCAGGGCGCCCAAACGCTCGGTCAACACCCGCTCGATGAAGGTGTGCACATCCTCGTCATCCAGCGTCGGGTGCAGGCGGCCAGCGGCAAAGTCCTCACCGATGCGGTCCAGCGCTTCCAGGGTGCGCAAGGTTTCCGACTCATCCAGCAACCCGGCGCGCTGCAACTCACGGGCATGGGCCCGGGAGCCGGCCAGGTCGTAGGGCGTCAGGCGAAAATAGCGCTCGGGGCAACGGGACAGCGCCGCCAAAGCAGCAGACGGGCCGGACTTGAAACGAGCACCCCAGAGGCGATCGGTGGGCTGAGACATGGTGTTCCTCACGCTTGTTTTTAGAAGTGACAAGCCCGATGGACGTGGCTTGGCCTTATGGATTCGGAGGGCAGTAGCAAAACGAAAAGTCCTGATCGTAGTGTCAGGTTTTTATGGCCGTTAAATCAGCCGGTAAAAGCTGTTCAACCCGCTATATTCAAGGTTGCCAAGGGCGGTTAAGTATGTTCATTATTGCCGCCCGGCGATGTTCATGGAGTAGGTCAAAGCCTGTTGAATATGGCACTTGAGGTCAACACGTATTATGGAAACCCCACTTTCCAATTCTGGAAACATACCGCCAAAACCCGGCACAAGACCGCCCCTGCAACTCAGCGGCCTGGACTTCAAATTGCTGCGGGTGTTCAAGGCTGTGGTCGAAGCGGGCGGCTTCAGCGCGGCGCAGAACGAGCTGAATGTGGGCCTGGCGGCGATCAGCAAGCAGATTTCCGACCTGGAAATTCGCATCGGCATGCGCCTGTGTACGCGAGGGCGGGAAGGATTTGGCCTGACCGAAGAAGGCAAATTAGTCTATCAAGCGTCCATTGAATTATTTGCCTCGGTAGACAGTTTCAGGGACAAGCTTAGTTCGGCACAGAACGAACTGATCGGCGACCTTAGTGTGGGCGTTATTGATAACACCGTCTCCGACGTTAATTCACCGTTGATTAACGCGCTGGGAAGATTACATACAGAGTCGCCAAAAATAAGATTACGCCTACATGCCTCGCAACTGGACGAAGTTGAACGGGGCGTGGTGGAAGGGCGGCTGATTGTCGGCATCGTCCCGGTGTACCAGCGACGGGAAGAATTCGATTATTTCCCGCTATACGAAGAAAAGTCCCACGCGTACTGCGCCGTCGGGCATCCGCTGTTTGAAGCAAGTGACATCAACGCAGATGTGTTGCGCCAGCATGAAGTGGTCAACCATCGTTACGCGATCCACAGCGACAAGGCCAACTTCGTCAGCTACGACAGCCAGTCCGCCTCGGCCTCCCAGGTAGAAGCCGTGGCCATCCTCATTCTCACCGGCCGCTTCCTGGGCTTCCTCCCCGAACACTACGCCGCGCCGCTGGTGAGGGAAGGGCGCCTGCGCGTGTTATGCCCGGAGCAGATCCACCTGAGCACAGCGTTCAACCTTATCCTGCGCCACAACGCCCCACGAAGCCCGCTGGTCAAAGCCTTCGCAACGGCATTGGGCGTGGATCTGAAAGCGCCAATCTAATCCGCTCATCCAACCCTGAGGACATACAGAGACCCCCTGTGGGAGCTGTCGAGCCCCAGCGAGGCTGTGATGGGATCAACTCGGTCTACCCGCAGACCCTATCCACCCGCATCACCGCCGCAACTTGCCCAACTTCTTCTTCGCATGAAAATGCGCTTCCTGCGCCGCTACCAACAGCTACTGTTCGGCTACGCTCGTCGGGTAGCTGCTATAGAGCTATGCAATAGAGCACCTGCAAACTATCATTCTTACCTGTCTTCCCATGCCTAGAGAGGTGTTCCTTATGTCTACTGGAACGATCTTCACCAATAACCGTACACAAAATATCCGCATCCCTGCTGATATGCGTTTTCCCGCTGGGGTGAAAACTGTAGAGGTGCGTGCCGTGGGGCGCGAACTGATTATTTCGCCGGTTGAAAACACTTGGGACAGCTTTTTCCTTGCAAGCGAATCGGTATCTGATGATTTTATGGAGGAGCGCGCCGACCAAACCCAGCAAGAGCGAGAGTCCTTTGATGATTAAGTACATGCTTGATACGAACATCGTGATCTACATCATCAAGCGTCGGCCTATGGAAATACTGGAAAAATTCAATGCGAATGTAGGTCGTATGGTGATCTCTTCGATCACCCTTGCGGAATTGATGCACGGGGCCGAAAAAAGCCAGTTTGTTGAGAGAAATACTCGGGCGGTGGAGGACTTCATCTCCCGGCTTGACGTCATTCACTACGATGACAAGGCCGCTTTTCACTACGGCTCGATCCGCTTCGATCTCGAAAAGAAGGGCACTCCAATCGGCGTAAATGACCTGCACATCGCGGGCCACGCCAGAAGCTCAGGATTGGTCTTGGTGACTAACAACGAAGGTGAGTTCAAGCGAGTGAATGGCTTGATCGTGGAAAACTGGATCGCCGCCTAAGGCAGTCAATCCAGCGCACACAGATAGGTCGTCCAGGCGATTCAGCGTTGCTTGATTCGTTTCTTCTTCGCATGAAAATGCCGAAAATGCGCATCCTGCGCCGCCGCCAACAACTCCCGATCCCCGCGCGTATCACCCCAGGCCCTGAGCCGATACTCCCCCAGATCCCCATAAACCGCCTCAAGCCGAAGCACCTTATTCTCACACCGGCAATTATTCCCTGTGAGCTTGCCCGTCAATACCCCGTCAACCACCTCAAGCTCAGTGCCGATCAACCGGATCCCAAGCCGATCCGCAAACGGCTGCAACACCAACGCCGGCGACGCCGAACACAGCGTCACCACCGCCCCGGACTTCACCTCATCGGCCACCGATTGCAGCCCGGTTGGCCGCATCAACTTGTTCCAATAGGCCTGGCAATACGCTTCCGCTTTCTGCTGAACCCACGCCTTATCCACGCCGGTCATAAAGGTGCGGATCAACTGCGCCTTGAGCTCATCACGGCTGATGACGCGCAACAGAAACTGCGCGCCAGGCACCGCCAGCTTCACCATCCTGCGCACGAACTCGCCTTTACCAAAGGCGAACTTCAGGAACGGCACGAAGCTGTCGTGGTGGGTCAGGGTGCCGTCGAAGTCAAAGACGGAGAGTACTTTGGCATCCAAGGGGCCGGATTCGAGCATGTCTGGGTTCACGGGCGGGTCTCGGTCCTATCTACTATTTTTTGGAAGGTGCATCTGCTCTGACAGCAGGAGTTTACTCCGGTATCAATCTAATGATTTTGGAGTAAAGCCCTTTGGTGAAAACATCCCGGTCACTCGACCGGTGACAACGCTGATGGCAATTGGGGCACAAGGCTACAGCATTGGTAACGCGATCCGAACCCTTCTGGGCGAGGTGCTTGACGTGATGTACTTCAAGAAATGGCAAGCCATCCACTTCGAAGGGAGCGTTTGAACCGCAGCCTTCGCAAATGCCATTGGCCTCATTCAATACCCAAGCGCGTACTTTGGGATCGCGAACAAAAGCCGTACCGACAATGGACACTTTCTGTGGCTTCGCAATTCCGTCCGGCACCTTCTCGATGGGCTGCTGCAGTAGCTTGGATGCTCGGCGGACGAGGGTTTGTTCATCTGCAGTTTGCGCTGTTTCATCTGATTCAAATATACGAAGGGCAGTGAGGGCTTTGCGAATCTGTTGTTCTACTCCCGAGCCCACGTTATTTGCAGGTTTGTACCCCTTGATCCGATACAGGCCCATTTGGACCAGAACCGCAGAGATATTCTGCATGCGAAACTCGATGGAGCCTTCTGTACGACCTGCGATTGGTCCCTGACGTAGCAATCGGTTTTCATGGGCTTTATTAAAGGGTTGGCCGTTCTTCTCCAACGCCAACATCTTCAAGTAGGTCTCGACTGCCGCGGCTAATTCCTCGTCGCTCCAGTCGATGCTGTCTTTTGTAATATCCATACAGTCGCCGAGGGTAGAAAGTCCTCGGACGATACTGAGTGGCCACTAGCACGTCTACGAAATTTCCTACGAGACTGTAGGATTTGGCACTCTGCAAATACAAAAAAGCCCTGAACAAGTCAGGGCTTTTCAGTTGGCTAAGGAATCAATCCCAGCTCAGCGCGCCACCAGTCTGATACTCGATCACACGAGTCTCAAAGAAATTCTTCTCTTTCTTCAAGTCCATGATCTCGCTCATCCACGGGAACGGGTTGGTGGTGCCTGGGTATTCTTCTTTCAAACCAATCTGCGACAGACGACGGTTCGCGATGAACTTGAGGTAGTCCTCCATCATCGCCGCATTCATGCCCAACACCCCACGCGGCATGGTGTCACGCGCGTATTCGATCTCCAGCTGAGTCCCTTGCAGGATCATCTGGGTCGCTTCTTCCTTCATCTCGGCATCCCACAGGTGCGGGTTTTCGATTTTGATCTGGTTGATCACATCGATACCGAAGTTCAGGTGCATCGACTCATCCCGCAGGATGTACTGGAACTGCTCGGCCACGCCGGTCATTTTGTTGCGACGGCCCATGGACAAAATCTGGGTAAAGCCGCAGTAGAAGAAGATGCCTTCCAGTACGCAGTAGTAGGCCACCAGGTTGCGCAGCAGCTCTTTGTCAGTCTCAACGGTACCGGTTTCGAACTTCGGATCGGAGATCGAACGGGTGTACTTCAAGCCCCAGGCAGCCTTTTTGGCGACCGATGGAATCTCGTGGTACATGTTGAAGATCTCGCCTTCATCCATGGCCAGCGATTCGATGCAGTACTGGTAGGCGTGGGTGTGGATCGCTTCTTCGAAGGCCTGGCGCAGGATGTACTGGCGGCACTCCGGGTTGGTGATCAGGCGGTACACGGCCAGTACCAGGTTGTTCGCGACCAACGAATCCGCAGTGGAGAAGAAGCCGAGGTTGCGCATCACGATGCGACGCTCGTCGTCGGTCAGGCCTTCCGGGTTTTTCCACAGGGCGATGTCGGCGGTCATGTTGACCTCTTGCGGCATCCAGTGGTTGGCGCAGCCGTCGAGGTACTTCTGCCAGGCCCAGTCGTACTTGAAGGGTACGAGTTGGTTGAGGTCGGCGCGGCAGTTGATCATGCGCTTTTCGTCAACGGCGACGCGGGCGGCGGAGCCTTCGAGTTCGGCGAGGCCTTCGGCGACGTCGAGTTTGTCGAGGGCGGCCTTGGCGCGCACGATGGCGGCGGAGTCATTGGCGGTGACGGCGCGGGCTTCGATGGCGGCGGCAGCGCCGGCACCGTCGAGGCGGTCCATGTTGGCTTCGGTGGCGTGGCCGGCGTTGGCGCCTTTGGCAACTACTTCGCCGTCTTCTTCTTTGTCGAACTCGTCCCAGCTCAGCATGACGTGTCGTCTCCTGCGTGAGGGCTCTAAGGTGCCCGTGTGAAACCGGATGGTTGGGTGTTCACACGGCCCAAAGGCCGCGGTGGATCTTAAGGAATCGTTTGTTGCAGCTAGCGCACGCATTAAACGGAATCAGGGTTACGGGTGTTCTGCTTGAGGCTTGAGGGGCGGAGCAATGCTTACTGGCTCCAGCGGGGGCCTCAGGTCTGGCTCTTCGTCCCCATGTAAAGGGATATTGCAGGCCCGATTTACCCGCGCATTATAGGGAAAAATTCGACTTTGTGTTGCGGCGGATGGTCTCGGTGAGCGGCCAAAATGGTGGTGTTTGCAGCCAAGGTCCGGGTTTACAAGGCTTTGCCTGGCTTGGATTTTTTTGACGGGCGGTAGGCGTTTGTTTCAGCGCGCCGAACTGGGGCAGATTCGGTCTGGAAGTTCTTGCGCCGTTTGGCGCAAGAACGGGTCGCGGGGGGGTTACTGGGCTGCGGCTTTGATGCTGGCAAACATCTGCTTGCCAGCCTTGGCGGGGTCCGCGTCTTTATTGCTCATGAAGTTGCTGACCACATCAAACACCGCCCCTTGCACCGCCTGGGACGTGGACATGTTGAAGGCCATGCTCGGCTCCAGCGTGCCGGCGTTCTCGGCTTCGGCGAAGTCCTTGGCGGAAGCCTGGGCACAGCTGTCGAACTGGCTCATGTCCAGGCCCTTGATCACCGGGATGGAGCCTTTGTTCTGGTTGAACACGCTCTGGAATTGCGGCTCCAGGGCGATCTTGGCCAGGTCGTCGCGAGCCGCGTTGTTGCTCGGCGTATCATTTTTACTGGACGGTTTGAACATGGCCAGTGAGTCGATGGTGTAGCTATAAATGCCTTGTGAGCCGGGGAAGGGCACGCATTCATAATCGGCCCCGGCTTTTTTACCCGCCGCGGTCCACTCACTCTTGGCCCAGTCCCCCATGATTTGCATGCCGGCCTGGCCATTGATGACTTTGGCGGTTTCCATGTTCCAGTCCTGGCCTGCGCCGTTGGGGTCCATGTAGGTCTTCAGCTTGCGCAGCGCGACGAAGACTTCGGTCATTTTGGGGCCGGTGAAGGTGGCTTCGTCGTTGTCGATAAAGGCTTTCTGGAAGCCATCGGCGCCCAGGATGCTGAGCACCAGGCCTTCAAATACGGTGGTGTCCTGCCAGGGTTGGCCGCCGTGGGCGATGGCGATGAAGCCGGCGGCCTTGAGTTTGTCGCCGGCGGCGTAGAGTTCTTCCAGGGTGGCCGGGGCTTTGGACACGCCGGCTTTCTTGAGCACCTCGGGGTTGATCCATAACCAGTTGATGCGGTGGATGTTGAGCGGTACGGCGACGTAGTGGTCGTCGAACTTCATCAGTTGCGCAATGCTTTCGGGC
Source organism: Pseudomonas sp. P7779 (assembly GCF_013386315.1). Taxonomy (NCBI): domain Bacteria; kingdom Pseudomonadati; phylum Pseudomonadota; class Gammaproteobacteria; order Pseudomonadales; family Pseudomonadaceae; genus Pseudomonas; species Pseudomonas sp. P7779. Next base: position 28,560 of record NZ_JACARZ010000003.1, read on the forward strand.
AGCAGGCTGTCCCAGTGATTGGCCTTGGCGACGTTGTCGACGCTGGTCAGCAGGCCCAGCTTGCCCCACTCCTGAATGTCCGGAGCTTTGATCTGCGCGGCAGAGGGCGGGTTGCCGGAGACGGCGCGGCTCTTGAGGACGGTCATGGCAGCAGCGCCACCGCCGCCGGCCACGGCACTGTTTTGCCAGATGAAGCCGTCTTTCTCGATCAGTTGTTGCAGCACCTGTACAGACTTGGCTTCCCCGCCCGAGGTCCAGTAGTGGACGACTTCAACAGTGCCTTTGCTGTCGGCTGCGTGAGCGGCGAACGTGCAAAGGCTGGCGAGGGAGATGGCAACGGCAAGGCGATGGGGGATTTTCATGTGGGATAACCCTTTTTGTTGTTTTAGGGAGCGGTGCTTATTCCAGCCCCAGCCCTTTGCGGCCGAGGGTGTTCAGTTGCGGCGTCATGAAGCGGTCTTTCCACTCTTTCTCGTAGTCCTCCCGGGCGAAATCATCCGGTGAGGCCCCTTGCTCGAACGCCCTGAGCACATCCTTGGCGTACCGCAGGTTTTTCGGGCACATGGGCGCGGCGGGCACGTACATCACGTTGCCCCAGCCCTGTTGATTTTCGACGGGGGCGACGCTGTGGATCACGTCGCAGTGCCACCACACCGAATCGCCGGCCTGCACGTCCGGAATCGGGGTCATGCCCTGGACCAGCAGCGGGTGCCATTTCTCTGAAACTGGCAGCACCTTGCCCGGCGCAACGCCGCACAGCTCATCTTCGGGGACATCGTCCAGCAGCGGGCGCAGCAGCATGTAGGCCATGGCCTTGGGGATCGGCAAGGTATGCAGCACGCCCTGGTCGGCCTGCATGTCGCACAGTGCGGTCCAGCCCTGGAAGGTGCGGAAGGCCGAGCATTTCACCGTGTCCTTGTAGGCGTATTCATCGACTTCGGTGCGATGGGCGGCGTCCCAGGGGTCGTAGGACTTGAAGTCGTTGCGGTAGATCTTGTCGAACACCTTGAGGTAGGCGGGGTGCAGCCAGCGTTCCAGGGCGCCCGAGTCGGTGTGGGGGCCAAGCCCTTTGGAGGTGGTGCCGGGTGGGCGGCGGCGGACGCGGTCGGGGTACAGCGCATTGATGTCTGGGTCGAACCAATGCCGGCCTTGGGAGTTGTAGGTCCACAGGCGGTTCAGGAACGACTGTGCAGCGCCCATGCGTTCGTGTTGGCGCACTTGCATCTGGGCGTCGGACCAATAGATGGGGAATATTTCCGGGCGTGAGGCTTCGAGGTTGCCGAAGAAGTTGTCAGCCGGGCCGCGATACACCTCGTCGAAAAGGTTGTGGTCGAGGTAGTCCAGCAGGCTCTTGTCCCACGCCAGCACCTGTTCCCTGGGAAAGTGGTTGCGGATCACCAGGCAGCCCCGGCGCTTGATGAGGGCTCGTTGTGCTTCGGTGACCTGGCCGGTGGCGATGGTTTCAAAGTCGAGTTCGGGCCAGGCAGACTGCTGGGCCTTGATCGAGGCGATTTCAGCCCTGATGAACTCGCTGACCTCGGCGAACAGCCCAGGCACGTCGCCGATCTGCGCGCGCAGGGCCTTTTTCATGGCGACGATGCTGCGCTTGTAGTCGTCCGGCAGCTCGGCACATTCGAAGGTGTGGTAGTTGCTCATGGGGTGACCTGTCTTGTTGTTGTGCATACAGGTATGGAATCACCCCGGCCTGCTTGGGCGGCAGCCTGATTTGGAGCGTTGAGTAGTACGATTGTGGCGTTTGTTTCGAGGCGTATAGAAGAATCGGCTTATTGAAAGTGATGCCCGTGTTGAAGCCGAAACTGTGACGGCGTCATGCCCTTGTGCGCCTTGAACTGCCGATTGAACAACGCCTGGGAGGCATAGCCGACCTGTTCGGAAATCGCGCTGACCGCCAGGTTGCCCCGCATCAATAAAGCGCAAGCATGTCCGATGCGTAGCCGGACGATGTAGTCCAGCGCCGTGCAGCGTGTGTGTTTGCGGAACATGCGATGGAAGGCTGAAACGCTGACGCAGGCCATTTGCGCCAGCTCGGGAATGCCGACAGGTTGCGCATAGTGGCCGTGCAGGTAGTCCAGAACGCGGCGGATGCGCGCGTCTTCAACGATGTGAGGGGCGGCGTTTTCCGTCGCGATGCGCTGCGCGGCGATATCCCGGGACAATGTGTTGAGCACGCTGAGCAACGAGATCAGTCGCTGGGAAGCGTCTTGCTCGACCATGGCTTCGATCACCGGGCGCAGCGCCCGGGACGTAGCATCACTGAAACTCAACGCCTGTCGCGCTGCAGCCAATAGCGCACGCGTCGACCCCATCTCCGGAAACAGTTGCACCAGCGAGTCCGCCCAGGCCTCGGAAAACCAGATGACCAGGGCAATGTGCGGTTTGGCGGGGTCGATCAGCTCGGCGGAAGACCAGCTATGGGGCACGTTCGGGCCCACCAGCACCAGGTCGCCATCATCGTAGAGCGCCACATCGTTGCTGATATAGCGGTGCCCGCGGCTGTTGAGGGTGAGGGTCAGTTCGTATTCGGGATGGTGATGCCATTCAAACGGAATCGCCTCCGGTAGACGCCTGTTCAGCAGGGTCCAGGAGGTGTTCGCCTCGGTGGGGATTTTTTCGAAACTGGCTCGCATGAATGCATCCTGCCTTGCAGGTGAGGTGGCGGCGCCACAATCGTAGCATTCGATTCAAGCGGTAGGGGATAAGCCGGCTCTTTGCCGCAAGAACGATTTCTTGCGGCGAATAAGATCAGGTTCAGTTCAAACTAACGAAGTTATTATCCGTTAGAGCAACCGTTACCCATGACCTGATATTGAAGAATATGACGCTGACCTTGTGAGTCTTCATATTCCATCTTTACCGGTACTACTTGGCATACATCCGGGACTTCACTCATGGACAATACTTTGGCGACGTCCAAGTGGGTGCTGTAGGTGTAGTCCTCAACGATGGGAGTGCTCTGGCTGGCTACGTCAGTCGGGGCTTCGTCGGCCAGGGCGGCGGTGGCGCACAAGCTGCTAAGGGCCATAACTAATAACGCTTTCATTTGACTATTTACCTTTTGGCGGTCGAAAGGGGTCACGGGGCCCTTGTGAGGCCACGTGTGTAACTTGATTGGGAAGTTCGGATTAACGTTGCCTTCGTGGGGGCTGTTACGTTGTTAATCACAGTGCCTTGATGGCGAGGTTGATTTTAGGCGTCCGAGTTATATTCATATACCCGTGCTTTTGATAAACACTATTGGTGGTTTTTGTAACAATCGCGAAATGAAGGTTTTTTCAGAAACCTGCAAAGCGCCACGGGCCGCGGGCCAGAGCGCTGCCAGGGGATAGGTGGGCAATTTGTAGGGGCTTGTTACTACCATCGTCGAATGGTTCTATAGGTCCGGCCCGGCTACAACAGGGCCATACAACAACAACTATGTCACCGAGGTAAGAAAGATGAGTGCGGCTTCTCTGTACCCCGTTCGCCCCGAAGTAGCAGCCAATACGCTGACCGATGAGGCGACCTACAAGGCCATGTACCAGCAGTCGGTGGTCAACCCCGACGGTTTCTGGCGCGAGCAAGCCAAGCGCCTTGACTGGATCAAGCCTTTCACCACGGTGAAGCAGACCTCCTTCGACGATCACCATGTCGACATCAAATGGTTTGCCGACGGCACCCTCAACGTTTCCTACAACTGCCTGGACCGCCACCTCGCCGAGCGTGGCGACCAGCCAGCAATCATCTGGGAGGGCGACGACCCTGCCGAAAGCCGCACCATCACCTACCGCGAGCTGCATGAAGAAGTCTGCAAGTTCGCCAACGCCCTGCGCGGCCAGGATGTGCACCGCGGCGACGTGGTGACTATCTATATGCCGATGATTCCCGAAGCCGCGGTCGCCATGCTGGCCTGTGCCCGGATCGGTGCGATTCACTCGGTGGTGTTTGGCGGGTTCTCGCCAGAGGCCCTGGCCGGTCGGATCATCGACTGCAAATCCAAGGTGGTGATCACCGCCGACGAAGGCATTCGTGCCGGCAAGAAAATTTCCCTGAAGGCCAACGTCGACGACGCCCTGACCAACCCGGAAACCAGCAGCATCCAGAAAGTCATCGTGTGCAAGCGCACCGGTGGCAACATCAAGTGGAACCAGCATCGCGACATCTGGTACGAAGACCTGATGAAAGTGGCGGGCACCGTGTGTGCGCCGAAAGAGATGGGCGCCGAAGAAGCGCTGTTCATCCTTTACACCTCCGGCTCCACCGGCAAGCCGAAGGGCGTGCAGCACACCACCGGCGGCTACCTGTTGTACGCAGCCCTGACCCACGAGCGCGTGTTCGACTACCGCCCGGGCGAAATCTACTGGTGCACCGCCGACGTCGGCTGGGTCACCGGCCACACCTATATCGTCTATGGCCCACTGGCCAACGGCGCGACCACGCTGATGTTCGAAGGCGTGCCGAACTATCCGGACATCACCCGGGTGGCGAAGATCGTCGACAAGCACAAAGTGAACATCCTCTACACCGCACCGACCGCGATCCGCGCCATGATGGCCTCCGGCACCGCCGCCTGCGAAGGCGCCGATGGCAGCAGCTTGCGCCTGCTGGGTTCGGTGGGTGAGCCGATTAACCCGGAAGCGTGGGACTGGTACTACAAGAACGTCGGCCAATCCCGTTGCCCGATCGTGGACACTTGGTGGCAGACTGAGACCGGCGGCAACATGATGAGCCCGCTGCCGGGCGCCCATGCACTCAAGCCGGGTTCGGCGGCACGTCCGTTCTTTGGCGTGGTACCGGCGCTGGTGGATAACCTCGGCAACCTGATTGAAGGCGTGGCCGAGGGTAACCTGGTGATCCTGGATTCGTGGCCGGGCCAGGCACGTACGCTGTATGGCGACCATGACCGGTTTGTGGACACTTACTTCAAGACCTTCCGTGGCATGTACTTCACCGGTGACGGTGCGCGTCGTGACGAGGATGGCTACTACTGGATCACCGGGCGGGTGGATGACGTGCTGAACGTGTCCGGCCACCGCATGGGCACCGCCGAAATTGAGAGCGCCATGGTTGCCCACCCGAAAGTCGCGGAAGCGGCGGTGGTGGGGGTGCCTCATGACATCAAGGGCCAGGGCATCTATGTGTATGTCACGCTGAAAAACGGCGAAGAGCCGAATGAAGCGTTGCGCCTGGAGTTGAAAAACTGGGTGCGTAAAGAGATCGGGCCGATTGCTTCACCGGATGTGATCCAGTGGGCACCGGGCTTGCCGAAGACCCGTTCGGGGAAAATCATGCGCCGGATCCTGCGCAAGATTGCCACCGCTGAATACGACGGGTTGGGCGATATCTCCACCCTGGCGGATCCGAGTGTGGTGGCGCATTTGATCGAGACGCACAAGACCATGAACGTCGCGTAAGGCGGGTTTGTGGGACGAAGCCCCATTCGGCGTAGGCCGGGTGGGGCTTTTTTGTGCGATCGGACAGGCGACCTATAACCCCTGTGGGAGCGGGCTTGCTCGCGAAGGCGGCGTGTCAGCCAGCACATCACCCACTGACACACCGCCTTCGCGAGCAAGCCCGCTCCCACATTTTGATTGCATTCCAAGATTGGTCATTCAGTGGGGCGACTTACACAAAGCCAATAAATATCGGATTGTGTTGTAGGAAGTTTCTGAATGTTACCGAACCTAGCAAATGTGTAACCCCACGCCCAAACATGAGGCAAAGTGCTACGCCGTTGCCCCGAAAACCCGCGTCTTAGACGCCCTGAAAAATTAGATCCAACGCTACACTTGCCGTGCTAGAAGGGTTTGCGAATAATAGGCCCGCAACTTGCAGCGTTAACAGGTTTAATATCTTTTGCCTCTGCATAAAATCAAGAGGCTGTCAATGTGCTGGAACCGCTTTCTCGGTGCTTCTGTAAATTGTTGTCGCATTGAGGAAATATCGGCTTCCGGCCTGTCGTTAGAATGCCGATCACTCGCTCGTCGTCGCCGATGCTGAACTGGCGCAGGACGCAGCACCGCTATTCGGTTTCACTCATTCGCATCGTGGGCCCTGGCTCATACTGCTGTTTTGCCCTATACCGATGGAGTCCCAAGATGAAGAAACTCGTGCTGTTGGGCGCCCTGGCGCTGTCCGTGCTGTCCATGCAGGCTTTCGCCGAAGGCAAGCCACTGAAGATTGGTATTGAAGCGGCTTACCCTCCGTTTGCCTCCAAGGCACCGGACGGCAGCATCGTCGGTTTTGACTACGACATCGGCAACGCCCTGTGTGAGCAGATGCAGGTCAAGTGCACCTGGGTCGAGCAGGAATTCGACGGCCTGATCCCGGCGCTGAAAGTGCGCAAGATCGACGCCATCCTGTCCTCGATGTCCATCACTGACGATCGCAAGAAGTCCGTGGACTTCACCAACCGCTACTACCTGACCCCAGCTCGCCTGGTATTGAAGGAAGGCACTGCCGTCAGCGACAGCCTGGATGAATTGAAAGGCAAGAAAATCGGCGTGCAGCGCGGTTCGATCCACGACCGTTTCGCCAAGGAAGTGCTGGCTCCCAAAGGCGCCACCATTGTTCCTTACAGCTCGCAGAACGAAATCTATCTGGACGTAGAAGCCGGTCGCCTTGATGGCACCGTGGCCGACGCCACCCTGTTGCAGGAAGGCTTCCTCGACACGCCAGCCGGTAAAGGCTACGCGTTCACCGGCCCGGCCTTCACCGACGCCAAGTACTTCGGCGACGGTATCGGCATCGCGGTACGTAAAGGCGACAAGGAAAACCTGGACCGCATCAACGCTGCAATCGCTGCGATCCGTGCCAACGGCAAGTACAAGGCAATCCAGGACAAGTACTTCAACTTCGACATTTACGGCCCAGAAGCCAAGTAAACCGTCGCAGCTGTCTGTCCAGAATGGCGCAAGCACCAGGATCTCTGAAGTTTGCGCCATTTTTTCATCCCCCTTTTCGAGGACCTGAATCATGTTGAAAGGCTACGGGGCTGTCATCCTCGATGGCGCTTGGTTGACGCTTCAGCTCGCCTTGTCGTCCATGGCCCTGGCCATTGTTCTGGGTCTGATCGGGGTCGCGTTGCGCCTCTCGCCGGTGCGCTGGTTGGCCTGGCTGGGCGACCTGTACTCCACGGTGATCCGCGGGATCCCCGACCTGGTGCTGATCCTGCTGATTTTCTACGGCGGTCAGGACCTGCTTAACCGCGTTGCGCCGTTGCTCGGCTACAACGACTACATTGACTTGAACCCCTTGGCCGCCGGTATCGGCACCCTGGGTTTCATCTTTGGCGCCTACCTTTCGGAAACCTTCCGTGGCGCCTTCATGGCCATTCCCAAGGGCCAGGCCGAAGCCGGCCTGGCGTATGGCATGAGCCCGTTCCAGGTGTTTTTCCGGGTGATGGTGCCGCAGATGATTCGGCTGGCGATCCCCGGGTTTACCAACAACTGGCTGGTACTGACCAAGGCCACCGCATTGATTTCGGTGGTGGGCCTGCAAGACATGATGTTCAAGGCCAAGCAGGCGGCAGACGCCACCCGCGAACCTTTTACCTTCTTCCTCGCAGTGGCGGCGATGTACCTGGTGATCACCAGCGTGTCGTTGCTGGCCCTGCGTCATCTTGAGAAGCGCTACTCGGTAGGCGTAAAGGCGGCTGATCTATGATCTTCGACTACAACGTCATCTGGGAGGCCATGCCGCTGTACCTCGGCGGCTTGCTGACCACCCTGAAACTGCTGGCCATTTCGCTGTTCTTCGGCTTGCTCGCGGCCTTGCCCCTGGGCCTGATGCGCGTGTCCAAGCAGCCGATCGTCAACGGTGTTGCCTGGCTCTACACCTATGTGATTCGCGGCACGCCGATGCTGGTGCAGCTGTTCTTGATCTACTATGGCCTGGCCCAGTTCGAAGCGGTGCGCGAAAGCTTCATGTGGCCACTGCTGTCCAGCGCGACCTTCTGCGCGTGCCTGGCGTTTGCCGTGAACACCAGCGCCTACACCGCCGAGATCATCGCCGGCAGCCTCAAGGCCACGCCCCACGGCGAGATCGAGGCAGCCAAGGCCATGGGCATGTCGCGCTACAAGCTGTATCGCCGGATCCTGCTGCCATCGGCCCTGCGCCGGGCGCTGCCGCAATACAGCAACGAAGTGATCATGATGCTCCAGACCACCAGCCTGGCCTCCATCGTCACCCTGATCGACATCACCGGTGCCGCACGCACGGTGAACGCCCAGTACTACTTGCCGTTCGAAGCCTATATCACGGCGGGTGCGTTCTACCTGTGCCTGACCTTTATCCTGGTGCGCCTGTTCAAGTTGGCCGAAGGCCGCTGGCTGAGCTACCTGGCTCCACGGAAGCATTGATATGGAACGTATCGATCACCTGTTGCCCTGGGGTCACCTGGGCTGCGAACGCCAGCTGACGGTGTTTCGTTTCGGTAGCGGCGAGCGCAAGGCTTATATCCAGGCCAGCCTGCACGCGGATGAATTGCCCGGCATGCGCGCCGCCTGGGAGCTGAAAAAGCGCCTGACGGAGCTGGAACAGCAAGGCGCCCTCAACGGCGTGATCGAGCTGGTTCCCGTCGCCAATCCGATGGGCCTGGGGCAACTGCTGCAAGGCAGTCACCAGGGCCGTTTCGAGATCGGCAGCGGCAAGAATTTCAACCGCGACTTCGTTGAGTTGAGCGAGCCGGTTACCGAGTTGCTCAACGGCAAGCTGGGGGATGATCCTCACGCCAATGTGCGCTTGATCCGCCAGGCCATGAGCGATGCGCTCAATGCGTTGCCGGCGCCGAGCAGCCAGTTGCAAGGCATGCAGCGAGTGTTGCTGAGCCATGCCTGCACCGCCGACGTGGTCCTCGACCTGCATTGCGACGCCGAAGCCGCGTTGCACATGTACGCGCTGCCGCAACACTGGCCGCAGTGGCGTTCGCTGTCGGCGCACCTGAATGTGAAGGTCGGCCTGCTGGCGGAAGATTCCGGCGGCAGTTCGTTTGACGAAGCCTGCTCGCTACCGTGGCTGCGCCTGGCCCGGGCGTTCCCCGAGGCGCAGATTCCCCTGGCGTGCCTGGCGACGACTCTGGAGCTGGGTGGCCAGGCCGATACTGGCCGTGACGAAGCGATTTTCCACGCTGAAGGCATCCTGGCGTTCCTCGCCGAGCAAGGCCTGATCCGTGGTGAATGGCCCGCGCCGCAGCACGAACCCTGTGAAGGCCTGCCTTTCGAAGGCACCGAGTTGTTGTTCGCGCCCCACGCCGGTGTGATCAGCTACCTGCGTAAAGCCGGTGACGTAGTCGAAGCCGGCGACCCGATATTTGAAGTGATCGATCCCTTGTCCGACCGCGTGAGCATTGTTTGCGCGGGTACGTCTGGGGTGTTGTTTGCCGTTGAACGGCTACGTTATGCCCAAGCGGGTTTCTGGCTGGCCAAGGTGGCGGGGCGCGAAGCGCTGCGGCACGGGCGCTTGCTCAACGACTGACCAACTGTTTTTGTGAGAACCGACCGCATGTACAAACTTGAAGTCCAAGACCTGCATAAACGCTATGGCAGTCATGAAGTGCTCAAAGGTGTGTCCCTGGCCGCCGCGGCCGGTGATGTGATCAGCATCATCGGGTCCAGTGGCTCGGGCAAAAGTACCTTTTTGCGCTGCATCAACCTGCTGGAGCAACCCCACGCCGGCAAGATTCTGCTCAATAACGAAGAGCTGAAACTGGTGGCCAACAAAGACGGCGCCATGAAGGCTGCAGACCCGAAACAGCTGCAACGCATGCGTTCGCGACTGTCGATGGTGTTTCAGCACTTCAACCTGTGGTCCCACATGACCGCGCTGGAAAACGTCATGGAAGCACCGGTGCACGTCTTGGGCATGTCGAAAAAAGACGCCCGGGAAAAGGCCGAGCACTACCTGGCTAAAGTGGGTGTGGGCCATCGTAAGGATGCGTTCCCTGGCCACATGTCCGGCGGTGAACAGCAACGCGTGGCGATTGCCCGTGCCCTGGCGATGGAGCCTGAGGTGATGCTGTTCGACGAACCCACCTCGGCCCTCGACCCGGAGCTGGTGGGCGAAGTGCTCAAGGTGATGCAGGACCTGGCCCAGGAAGGCCGGACCATGGTGGTGGTGACCCACGAAATGGGCTTTGCCCGTGAAGTCTCCAACCAACTGGTGTTCCTGCACAAAGGCATCGTTGAAGAACGTGGCAACCCGCGCGAAGTGCTGGTAAACCCACAGTCCGAGCGTTTGCAGCAGTTTCTTTCCGGCAGCTTGAAGTAAACAGAACTGCTTTTATGCACTGAATTAGTGCAAGCTTCACAATCCTGAGGTTGCCCAATCCCCTGTGGGAGCGGGCTTGCTCGCGAAAGCAGTGTATCAGTTGATACATCCGGTGACTGATCCACCCCATTCGCGAGCAAGCCCGCTCCCACATTTGGATCTTCACCCGCTTTAGAGATTTGTGTTGGTTTACCGGCTAGCATTGGCCTTTGTCTTCATTACTGTTACTCGCTTCGGATAGCACTCCATGACTGCCCATCGAATTGGTTTCCTGATTTGGCCCAGCACTAAAGCACTGACGCTTGCGCTGGCTGAGGAGGCCTTGCGCGTTGCTCAGCGGGTGCATCCGGACGTGGTGTACGAACTCTCGTTTTTGCAGGCCGAACCGCCAATCGACGGCGCCTGGCAACTGCCGGGTGAGCCCTGGGCTGGCAAGCTGGAAGGTTTCCAAAAGCTGTTCCTGCTGGCCGATGAGCCACCGACCGTCATCGCCTCCCAGCTCAGCACCGCCCTCAAGCAACTGGTGCGTGCCGGGTGTGTGATCGGCGGCCTGTCGGCCGGTGTGTATCCGCTGGCCCAGCTCGGTCTGCTTGACGGTTACCGCGCCGCTGTGCACTGGCGCTGGCAGGACGATTTCGCCGAGCGTTTCCCCAAGGTCATCGCCACCAGCCATCTGTTCGACTGGGACCGTGACCGCCTGACCGCCTGCGGTGGCATGTCGGTACTCGACCTGCTACTGGCGGTGCTGGCCCGTGACCACGGTGCTGAACTGGCCGGTGCCGTCTCGGAAGAACTGGTGGTAGAGCGCATCCGCGAAGGCGGCGAGCGCCAGCGCATCCCACTGCAAAACCGCCTGGGCTCCAGCCATCCAAAGCTGACCCAGGCCGTGTTGCTGATGGAAGCCAACATTGAAGAACCGCTGACCACCGACGAAATCGCCCAGCACGTGTGCGTATCCCGACGACAGCTCGAGCGGATCTTCAAGCAATACCTCAATCGCGTCCCCAGCCAGTACTACCTGGAACTGCGCCTGAACAAGGCCCGCCAGATGCTCATGCAAACCAGCAAGTCGATCATCCAGATCGGCCTGTCCTGCGGCTTCTCCTCGGGGCCGCACTTCTCCAGCGCCTACCGCAACTTCTTCGGCGCCACCCCTCGTGAAGACCGCAACCAGCGCCGCAGCAGCAGCCCGTTCGAATTGTCGTCGGTGCCGTCCGAGCGCGGCTAGGCATCAGTGCTCGGCCGGCATCTCCAGGCATGACGCTGTTCCTGTGCGCGGATGAGATCAACAGCAGACCAAAACGGCCATCGGCGACGGCATTGGATAGTTGTGCCTCACCGACCGCCCAAAACCGGCCCGGGCGGTTTAAACTGCGCCATTGCGATGCTATTTGTCGCATTGGCGTAAACCCGCGAAAATCGCGGGTTGGCGCTATAAGAAGTTGTCGCTTGGCGGCAAGGCCGCGCTGAAAACTGTCCTTACAATCCCTGCATCGCCCGCCAGTTTCAGGCAGGCGTTCCTCTTCAGGAGACTCCGATGTCCGTTGAGCAAGCCCCGGTGCAACGTGCCGATTTCGACCAGGTCATGGTTCCCAACTACGCACCTGCCGCTTTCATCCCCGTGCGTGGCGCAGGTTCGCGCGTATGGGACCAGGCGGGCCGAGAGCTGATCGACTTTGCCGGCGGCATCGCGGTCAACGTATTGGGCCACGCCCACCCGGCGCTGGTCGGTGCACTGACCGAACAGGCCAACAAGCTGTGGCACGTGTCCAACGTCTTCACCAATGAGCCGGCCCTGCGCCTGGCCCATAAGCTGATCGACGCCACGTTTGCCGAGCGTGTGTTCTTCTGCAACTCCGGCGCCGAAGCCAACGAGGCCGCCTTCAAGTTGGCCCGTCGTGTCGCGTTCGACCGCTTCGGCACCGAGAAATACGAAATCATCGCCGCGCTGAACAGCTTCCACGGCCGTACCCTGTTCACCGTGAACGTGGGTGGCCAGTCGAAGTACTCCGACGGCTTCGGTCCGAAGATCGTCGGCATCACCCACGTGCCTTACAACGATCTGGAGGCGCTGAAAGCCGCCGTCTCGGACAAGACCTGCGCCGTGGTGCTGGAGCCGATCCAGGGCGAGGGCGGCGTGCTGCCGGCAGAACTGTCGTACCTGCAAGGTGCCCGCGACCTGTGCGACGCGAACAACGCGCTGCTGGTGTTCGACGAAGTGCAAACCGGCATGGGCCGCAGCGGCGAGTTGTTCGCCTACCAGCATTACGGCGTCGTGCCGGACATCCTCACCAGCGCCAAGAGCCTGGGCGGCGGTTTCCCGATCGCGGCCATGCTGACTCGCGAAGATCTGGCCAAGCACCTGGTGGTCGGCACCCACGGCACCACCTACGGCGGCAACCCGCTGGCGTGCGCGGTGGCGGAAGCGGTGATCGACGTGATCAATACGCCAGAAGTGCTGGCCGGCGTTAACGCCAAGCACGACCTGTTCGTTTCCCGTCTGGAGAAGATTGGCCAGCAATACGGCATCTTCACCGAAGTGCGTGGCCTGGGCCTGCTGCTCGGTTGCGTGCTGAGCGATGCCTGGAAAGGCAAGGCCAAGGACATCTTCAACGCCGCCGAGCGCGAAGGCTTGATGATCCTGCAAGCCGGCCCGGATGTGGTGCGCTTCGCCCCGAGCCTGGTGGTGGAAGATGCCGATATTCAGGAAGGCCTGGACCGCTTCGAACGTGCGGTGAAAAAGCTGACGCAAGCCTGATGGACCGCTGGGTGCCCGGCGAGTCGGGCGCCCAACACAAATTTTGTATGCCGGACTCTTTAGTTGAAGCTGTGAAGATCAAATGTGGGAGCGGGCTTGCTCGCGAATGCAGTGGCTCAGTCACCTGAAATGTTGAATGACACACCGCTTTCGCGAGCAAGCCCGCTCCCACACTTGACCTCACTGATTTCAAGATCGTGTCCGGCATTTTTTCCTGTGAGTTTTTCGAGTTAAGGAGTGACACCATGCTGGTGATGCGCCCCGCGCAAATGGCTGATCTGGGCGAGGTACAGCGTCTGGCTGCGGACAGCCCGATTGGTGTCACCTCCTTGCCGGATGATGTCGAACGCCTGAGCGACAAGATCGCTGCGAGCGAAGCGTCCTTCGCCGCCGAGGTCAGCTTCAACGGTGAAGAAAGCTATTTCTTCGTCCTGGAAGACACCGACGCCGGCAAGCTGGTGGGCTGTTCGGCCATCGTTGCCTCGGCCGGCTACTCGGAACCGTTCTACAGCTTCCGTAACGAGACCTTCGTGCACGCTTCCCGCGAGCTGAAGATCCACAACAAGATCCACGTGCTCTCGCAGTGCCATGACCTCACCGGCAACAGCCTCCTGACCAGCTTCTACGTGGTGCCGGAGCTGGTGGGTTCGCCGTGGTCGGAGCTCAACTCCCGTGGCCGCCTGCTGTTCGTGGCCGGCCACCCGGAGCGCTTCGCCGATTCGGTGGTCACCGAGATTGTGGGCTACAGCGACGAGAACGGTGATTCGCCGTTCTGGGACGCCATCGGCCGCAACTTCTTCGACCTCAACTACGCCGCTGCCGAGCGCCTGTGCGGGTTGAAGAGCCGGACCTTCCTCGCCGAGCTGATGCCGCACTATCCGATCTACGTGCCGCTGTTGCCCGACGAAGCCCAGGAAGCCATGGGCCAGGTGCACCCGCGGGCGCAGATCACCTTCGACATCCTGATGCGCGAAGGCTTCGAGACCGACCATTACATCGACATCTTCGACGGCGGCCCAACCCTGCATGCGCGCGTCTCGGGCATTCGCTCGATCGCCCAGAGCCGTGTGGTGCCGGTGAAGATCGGTGAGATGGTCAAGGGTGTCGGCCGCCAGTACCTGGTGAGCAACGGCCAGTTGCAGGATTACCGCGCGGTGATGCTGGAGCTGGACTACGCGCCGGGCAAGCCAGTGACCCTGGACCTGGAAACCGCCGAAGCCCTGGGCGTCGGCGAAGGTGCCAGCGTTCGACTGGTAGCGGTTTAAGAATGAGTTTCGCGGGTGGCTTGCAAGGCGGCCCGTTTGAGGAGATAGCATGATCGTTCGTCCCGTACGCAGCAGCGATTTACCGGCCCTGATTGATCTGGCGCGCAGCACCGGCACCGGCCTCACCACCTTGCCGGCCAACGAAGAGCGCCTGACCCATCGGGTCGGCTGGGCTGAAAAGACCTTTCGCGGCGAAGCCGGGCGCGGTGATGCGGACTACCTGTTCGTGCTGGAAAACGACGAAGGTCGCGTGGTGGGGATTTCCGCCATCGCCGGTGCAGTCGGCCTGCGCGAACCCTGGTACAACTTCCGGGTCGGCCTGACGGTCAGCGCCTCCCAGGAGCTGAACATCTACCGTGAAATCCCGACGCTGTTTCTGGCCAACGACCTGACCGGCAACTCCGAGTTGTGCTCGTTGTTCCTGCACGCCGATTACCGCAACGGCCTTAACGGCCGCATGCTGGCCAAGGCGCGCATGCTGTTTATCGCGGAATTCCCGCAGCTGTTCGGCAACAAGATCATCGCCGAGATGCGCGGCATGTCCGACGAAGCCGGGCGCTCGCCGTTCTGGGAAAGCCTGGGCCGGCACTTCTTCAAGATGGAATTCAGCCAGGCCGACTACCTCACCGGCGTGGGCAACAAGGCGTTTATCGCCGAGCTGATGCCGAAGTTTCCGCTGTACACCTGCTTCCTGTCTGAAGACGCGCGCAACGTGATCGGCAAGGTCCACACCGACACCGAGCCGGCCCTGAGCATGCTCAAGAGCGAAGGTTTCAGCTACCAGGGCTACGTCGACATCTTCGACGCGGGCCCGGCGGTGGAGTGTGAAACCACCAAGATCCGCGCCGTGCGCGACAGCGAAGCGCTGGTGCTGGCGATTGGTACGCCGGGCGACGACGCCACGCCGTTCCTGATCCATAACCGCAAACGTGAAGATTGCCGTATCACCGCCGCGCCGGCGCGGTTGGCTGCGGGCACCCTGGTGGTCGATCAACAGACCGCCAAGCGCCTGCAACTGATCGCCGGTGATCAAGTGCGTGCCGTACCGTTGTCCGCTGCCCGGGAGTCGAAATAATGAATTCGCTATACATCGCAGGTGAATGGCTGGCTGGCCAGGGTGAAGTGTTTGAGTCGCTGAACCCGGTGACCCAGCAGGTGGTGTGGTCGGGTAATGGCGCCACCGCCGAGCAGGTCGAGTCCGCCGTCCAGGCCGCACGCCAGGCGTTTCCGGCCTGGGCCAAGCGTTCGTTGGAAGAGCGCCTGAGCGTGCTGGAAGCCTTCGCCGCCAACCTGAAGAGTCGTGCTGACGAACTCGCCCGCTGCATCGGTGAGGAAACCGGCAAGCCTTTGTGGGAATCGGCGACTGAAGTCACCAGCATGGTCAACAAGGTCGCGATCTCGGTGCAAAGCTACCGCGAACGTACCGGCGAAAAGAGCGGCCCGTTGGGCGACGCCACTGCCGTATTGCGCCACAAGCCCCACGGTGTGGTGGCGGTGTTTGGCCCTTACAACTTCCCCGGTCATCTGCCTAACGGCCACATCGTACCGGCCTTGCTGGCGGGTAACACCGTACTGTTCAAACCGAGCGAACTGACCCCGAAAGTCGCCGAGTTGACCGTGCAATGCTGGATCGACGCCGGCCTGCCGGCGGGCGTGTTGAACCTGCTGCAAGGCGCACGGGAAACCGGGATCGCCCTGGCGGCGAATCCGGGCATCGACGGTCTGTTCTTCACCGGCTCCAGCCGCACCGGCAACCATCTGCACCAGCAATTCGCCGGGCGCCCGGACAAGATCCTCGCGCTGGAAATGGGCGGCAACAACCCGCTGGTGGTGGACGAAGTGGCCGATGTGGATGCGGCCGTGTACACCATTATCCAGTCGGCGTTTATCTCCGCTGGCCAGCGTTGCACCTGTGCCCGTCGCCTGCTGGTGCCGGAAGGCGCCTGGGGCGATGCGTTGCTCGCACGCCTGGTGGCGGTGAGCTCGACCATCGAAGTCGGCGCATTTGACCAAACGCCGGCGCCGTTCATGGGCTCGGTGATTTCCCTCGGTGCTGCCAAGGCGTTGATGGATGCCCAGGAATTGCTGTTGGCCAATGGCGCCGTGGCGCTGTTGGAAATGACTCAACCCCAGGCCCAGGCTGCGTTGCTGACGCCGGGGATTATCGATGTGACCGAGGTTACGGAACGCGCTGACGAAGAGCTGTTCGGCCCACTGCTGCAAGTGATCCGCTACGCTGATTTCGAGGCGGCGATTGCCGAGGCCAACAACACTCAATACGGCTTGGCGGCCGGGTTGCTGTCGGATTCCGAGGCGCGTTACCAGCAGTTCTGGCTGGAAAGCCGTGCCGGGATCGTCAACTGGAACAAACAGCTGACGGGTGCTGCGAGCAGCGCGCCATTTGGCGGGGTAGGGGCTTCGGGCAACCATCGCGCCAGCGCCTATTACGCGGCGGACTATTGCGCGTACCCGGTGGCCTCCCTTGAGACCCCGAGCCTGGTGCTACCGGCGACGTTAACCCCGGGTGTGACGCTGATCTAAATGTGGGAGCGGGCTTGCTCGCGAAGGCGGTGTGTCATTCAACATTTCAGGCGACTGAACCACCGCTTTCGCGAGCAAGCCCGCTCCCACACTTGATTTGTGGTGTGTTCAAGTAATTTGATGCCTATAAAAATACAGATGTTCGTGGAGCCTCGCCGATGAAATCCTGTGAAGTCAATTTTGACGGTCTAGTGGGGCCGACCCATAACTACGGCGGCTTGTCCTACGGCAACGTCGCGTCCCAAAGCAACAGCCAGCAGTCCTCCAACCCGAAGGAAGCGGCGCTGCAAGGCTTGGCGAAGATGAAGGCCCTGATGGAAATGGGCTTTGTGCAAGGTGTGCTGGCGCCCCAGGAACGTCCGGATGTGGCCGCCTTGCGCAACCTCGGTTTTGCCGGCACCGACGCACAAGTCATCCAGCAGGCCGCCAAGCAAGCCATGCCGCTGCTGGTTGCCAGTTGCTCGGCGTCGAGCATGTGGGTGGCCAATGCCGCGACCGTCAGCCCGAGCGCCGACACCTTTGACGGCCGCGTGCATTTCACCGCCGCCAACCTCAACTGCAAATACCACCGCAGCATCGAACACCCGACCACCAGCCGCGTGCTGGGGGCGATGTTTGCCGATAGCAAACACTTCGCCCACCACGCCGCGCTGCCGGCCGTGGCGCAGTTCGGTGACGAAGGCGCGGCCAACCACACGCGTTTCTGCCGGGACTATGGCGAGGCGGGCGTAGAGTTTTTCGTGTTCGGCCGCAGCGCGTTCGACACCCGCTACCCGGCGCCGCAAAAGTACCCGGCGCGCCAGACCCTCGAAGCCTCCCAGGCGGTCGCGCGCCTGCATGGCCTGCGGGACGACGGTGTGGTTTACGCGCAGCAGAACCCGGCGGTGATCGATGCCGGTGTGTTCCACAACGATGTGATCGCGGTGGGCAATGGCGAGGTGCTGTTCTATCACGAGGACGCGTTCCTCAATACCGATCAGATGCTCGGCGAATTGCAGGGCAAGCTCGGCAAGCTCGGCGGCAATTTCCAGTCGATCTGCGTGCCACGGGCCCAGGTGGGGGTTGAAGACGCGGTGCGTTCCTACCTGTTCAACAGCCAGCTGCTGACCCGCGCCGACGGTTCGATGCTGCTGATCGTGCCGGAAGAATGCCGCGCCAACGAGCGTGTCTGGCAGTACCTGCAAGGCCTGACGTCCTCCGGCGGGCTGATCCGCGAAGTCAAAGTCTTCGACCTCAAGCAAAGCATGCAGAACGGCGGTGGCCCGGCGTGCCTGCGCTTGCGTGTAGCCTTGAATGAAACCGAACTGGCGGCGGTCAACCCAGGGGTTATCATGACGGCGCCGTTGTACGACACGCTCACCCAATGGGTCGACAAGCACTACCGCGACAGCCTGCGGGAAACCGACCTGGCTGACCCGCAATTGCTGCTTGAGTGCCGGACGGCACTGGATGAACTGACGCAAATCCTTAAACTGGGCTCGGTTTATCCTTTCCAGATCAATTAACGCCGCACGGCTGAGAACTATTTATGACCACCGACACCCTGAAACTGATCCTTGAAGACACCGACGGCACCCAGCTGGAAACCTCCTGCACCCGCGTCGCCGTGGTGTGGCAGGGCAAGGAGATCTGGATCCAGCACGACGGCCGTGGCCAACTGCTGATCGGCGTGGACGTGGAAGAAGGCGACGCGGAATACGCCAACCTGCTGATGCGCCCATTGGCCACCAACCTGATGAGCCTGCAACTGGAAATGGAACCGGCCGACGTTGAAGGTGATGACGACGATCACGTCCACGGTCCTGGCTGCAACCACTAAGGAAGCTGCGTATGCTCGCCCTCGGCAAACTGCTTGAACTGACCCTCGCCGGTCGCGAACCGGCGCAAAAAATTCAACTGACTGTCGACGGCGTGCAACTGCGCTGGCTCAGTGAGGGCGCGCTGGAAGTGCGGCCTCCTGAGGCGCGGGACAACGGCAGCGACGTGCTGCTGTCGTCCGGCATCCATGGCAACGAAACCGCGCCGATCGAATTGGCCGACCGCTTGCTGCAGGGCATCGCCCGTGGGGAGATCAAGCCCCGTACCCGTATTCTGTTCCTGTTCGGCAACCCCGAGGCCATGCGCCGCGGCGAGCGTTACCTCGAACTGGACGTCAACCGGCTGTTCAATGGCCGTCATGAACAAAACATCGGCCCTGAAGCCATGCGCGCCGCCGAGCTTGAACAGTTGGCCCGCACCTTCTTCAGCGTGCCTGGGCGTAGCCGTTTGCACTACGACCTGCACACCGCCATCCGTGGCTCGAAGATCGAGCAGTTCGCACTGTACCCGTGGAAGGACGGTCGCCAGCATTCACGTCGTGAACTGGCGCGCCTGCGAGCCGCGGGCCTGGAGGCGGTGCTGTTGCAGAACAAGACGTCGATCACCTTCACGGCGTTTACCTATGAGCAGCTGGAGGCCGAGTCCTTCACCCTGGAGTTGGGCAAGGCCCGGCCGTTCGGGCAGAACCAGGGCGTGGACGTATCGCGCCTGGAAACCCGCCTCACGCAGATCATCGAGGGTAACGAGCCGGCCACCGAGAGCCTGGATGGCCTGCAGCTGTTCAGCGTCTCCCGGGAAGTGATCAAGCACAGCGATACCTTCGTCCTGCATTTGCCGGCGGACGTGGAAAACTTTTCGGAGTTGGAGAAGGGTTATCTGCTGGCCGAGGACATTGCCAAGACCCGCTGGGTGATCGAGGAGGAGGGCGCGCGCATCATCTTCCCGAACCCGAAGGTCAAGAATGGCTTGCGAGCGGGGATATTGATTGTGCCGACCACGGATGCTGGCCTGGCCTGAACCCCGAGACCGACTCGGTCAAATGTGGGAGCGGGCTTGCTCGCGAAGGCGGTGTATCAGTCAGACATGTATTGACTGACACTCCGCTTTCGCGAGCAAGCCCGCTCCCACATTTGCTTTGCAGTGTTGCTTAAACCGCGAGAGCCCGTGGCTCATTGCGACGCAGTGCGCGAACCTTGTGCAGGGTGTCGGCGCAGGTGCGTGCCGCTTCCTGGCCCTTGTGCACGAAGTGCTCATAGAAGAACGTATGGTGCTCGCTGCCCGCGTGGAAGTGGTGCGGGGTCAGGGATACCGAGAACACCGGCACTTCGGTTTCCAGCTGGACCTGCATCAGGCCGCTGACCACGGACTGGGCCACGAACTCGTGACGGTAGATCCCGCCGTCCACCACCAGGGCGGCCGCGACGATACCGGCATAACGGCCGGACTTGGCCAGCAGCTTGGCGTGCAGGGGCATTTCAAAGGCGCCGCCGACTTCGAAGAAATCGATGTCCGATTCCTGGTAGCCCTGGGCGATCATTTCGGCGAGGAAACCTTTACGGGATTGGTCGACAATATCCTTGTGCCAGCAGGCCTGGATAAACGCGACGCGCTCGCCGTGGTGGTTTTTGCTTTTGCTGTCGATTGCGGTGGGTTGCATGTTCTGACTCCTGTTTAAGAAAAAAACAGGGCGTTATGAATCGAATGGGATTTAAGGGTACGCACAGCGGGCTCATGTGAACATGACGTCAGCGCGGCCCTTAGGTGCCAATCCCGTTCTCTCTTCATCCGGACTATGACCGTCGGCCCCGGGATCACACCGGGTCTGCTGACCTTGTCGCCGTCCTGCCGAGGCAGTTCGAGGCGCCAAGCGCTCGCGGGCTATGCACGTTGCGTGCAATTACCGCCGGTGGGGAATTACACCCCGCCCTGAGAACGTTGCCGCCAGAACCCTGGCGGCGGAGAGTTTTTATCATGGTTTTTCAGAAACTGCACGGTTGGTTTATCGATAACCTATATCGGTTTGTTTGGTTGGTATTCGATTGTGCAAGCACGGGGCTTGATATTCCGCGGGTTTGCCCGCAGTAATCGTTAACACAAGAAACGCTCCAATCCGCTAGAGGCTAGTTTGATGAACGTGATTGACCTGCGCAGCGACACAGTGACCCAACCGACCCCTGGCATGCTCGAGGCGATGGCCACTGCCGCCAGCGGCGACGACGTCTACGGCGAGGACCCGAGCGTCAATCGCCTGGAAGCCGAACTGGCCAAGCGCCTGGGTTTTCCCGCCGCGTTGTTCGTGCCCACCGGCACCATGAGCAACCTGCTGGCGTTGATGGCGCACTGTGAGCGTGGTGAGGAATACATCGTCGGTCAGCAGGCCCACACCTACAAATACGAAGGCGGCGGCGCGGCGGTTCTCGGCTCGATCCAGCCACAACCCCTGGAAGTGCAGGCCGACGGTTCCCTGAACCTGGAGCACGTGCTGGCGGCGATCAAACCGGACGACTTCCACTTCGCCCGCACCCGCTTGTTGGCGCTGGAAAACACCATGCAGGGCAAGGTCCTGCCGCTGGAATACCTGGCGGCCGCGCGAGCCTTTACCCGGGAACACGGCCTGGCCTTGCACCTGGACGGCGCGCGGCTCTACAACGCGGCGGTCAAGCTGGGTGTGGATGCGCGGGAAATTGCCCAGCACTTCGATTCGGTGTCGGTGTGCCTGTCCAAGGGCCTGGGCGCGCCGATCGGCTCGGTGCTGTGCGGCTCCACCGCGTTGATCGCCAAGGCCCGTCGTTTGCGCAAGATGGTCGGTGGCGGCATGCGCCAGGCCGGTTCGCTGGCGGCGGCGGGGCTGTACGCCCTGGATCACCAGGTGCAGCGCCTGGCCGACGACCACGCCAATGCCCAATGGCTGGGGGATGAACTGCGCAAGGCGGGTTATACGGTGGAGCCGGTGCAGACCAATATGGTCTACGTCGACATCGGTGATCGAGCCCAGGCCTTGAAGGCGTTTGCTGCCGAGCGCGGGATCAAGTTGAGCGCGGCGCCGCGCCTGCGCATGGTCACGCACCTGGACGTCAGCCGGGCGCAGATCGAGCAAGTGCTCGCGACATTTGTCGAGTTTTCCCGGAAATGACAGTGCAGACCGTCTAATTGACTGTTTCTATCACATAAACACGCTGTACCACGGGCAAAGGGCCGATATAATGCGGCCCTTTGCCGTCGCTCCGTCTGATGACGTTTAGCACTGGCCTTTGGCCGCAGCCTCCGTGGAAGAACCTAATGAAAAGCGCAGAAATCCGTGAAGCCTTCCTTCGCTTCTTCGAAGAGCAAGGTCACACCCGTGTCGCCTCCAGCTCCTTGATCCCAGGCAATGACCCAACCCTGCTGTTCACCAACGCGGGGATGAACCAGTTCAAGGACTGCTTCCTGGGCCAGGAAAAGCGCGCCTACACCCGCGCCACCAGCAGCCAGAAGTGCGTACGCGCCGGCGGCAAGAACAGCGACCTGGAAAACGTGGGCTACACCGCCCGCCACCACACATTCTTCGAGATGCTGGGTAACTTCAGCTTCGGCGACTATTTCAAGAAAGACGCGATCACCTTTGCCTGGACCTTCCTGACCGGCGTGCTGAAGCTGCCGAAGGAAAAACTCTGGGTGACCGTCTACGCCACCGATGACGAAGCCTACGACATCTGGACCCAGCAAATCGGGGTGCCGGTCGAGCGCATGATTCGCATCGGCGACAACAAGGGCGCGCCTTACGCGTCCGACAACTTCTGGACCATGGGCGATACCGGCCCGTGCGGCCCGTGCACCGAGATTTTCTACGATCACGGCGCCGACATCTGGGGTGGCCCACCGGGCTCGCCGGAAGAAGACGGCGACCGCTACATCGAAATCTGGAACAACGTGTTCATGCAGTTCAACCGCACCGCCGATGGCGTGTTGCATCCGTTGCCAGCGCCGTCGGTGGACACCGGCATGGGCCTGGAGCGGATCAGTGCGGTGATGCAGCACGTTCACTCCAACTACGAGATCGACCTGTTCACCAACCTGCTGAGCGCTTCGGCCGCGGCCATTGGCTGTGCCAACGACAACCAGTCGTCGCTCAAGGTGGTGTCGGATCACATCCGTTCCTGCGGCTTCCTGATCGCCGATGGCGTGCTGCCGTCGAACGAAGGCCGTGGCTATGTGCTGCGCCGCATCATCCGTCGCGCCTGCCGTCACGGTAACAAGCTGGGCGCCACCGGCAGCTTCTTCTACAAGATCGTTGCCGCGCTGGTGGCCGAGATGGGCGATGCCTTCCCGGAACTCAAGCAGCAGCAAGCCAACATCGAGCGCGTGCTCAAGGCTGAAGAAGAGCAGTTCTCCAAGACCCTGGAGCACGGCCTGAAGATCCTCGAGCAGGACCTGGTCGAGCTCAAGGGCACCGTGGTGCCGGGCGACGTCGTGTTCAAGCTGTACGACACCTACGGTTTCCCGATGGACCTGACCGCCGACATCGCCCGCGAACGCGAGCTGACCATCGACGAGGCCGGGTTTGAGCGTGAGATGGAAGCCCAGCGCGTCCGTGCCCGTTCCGCCAGCTCCTTTGGCCTGGACTACAACACCCTGGTAAAGGTTGATGTGGCGACTTCGTTCATTGGTTACGAGGCCACCGTTGGCTCGGCCAAGATCGTGGCTATCTATAAGGACGGCAAGTCGGTTGACGTGCTGAACGAAGGTGACGAGGGCGTTGTGGTCCTCGACCAGACCCCGTTCTACGCTGAATCCGGTGGCCAGGTTGGCGACTGTGGTTTCCTGAGTTCCACCTCCGGTCGTTTTGAAGTGCGCGACACCACCAAGACCGGCGGTGCGTTCCTGCATCACGGCGTGCTGGTGCTGGGCAACCTGACCGTCGGCGCGCCGGTGGACACTCAGGTAGATGCCGACGTACGGCATGCAACTGCCTTGAACCATTCTGCCACTCACTTGCTGCACGCTGCGTTGCGTCAGGTGCTGGGTGAGCATGTGCAACAGAAGGGTTCGTTGGTCGATAGCCAGCGCCTGCGTTTTGACTTCAGTCATTTCGAGGCGATCAAGCCTGAGCAGTTGAAGGCCCTGGAAGACATCGTCAACGCCGAGATTCGCAAGAACACCCCGGTGGAAACCGAAGAAACCGATATCGAGACCGCCAAGCAAAAAGGCGCCATGGCGCTGTTTGGCGAGAAGTACGGCGACGAAGTGCGCGTATTGAGCATGGGCGGCAGCTTCTCGGTGGAGCTGTGTGGCGGTATTCACGCCAGCCGTACCGGCGACATCGGCCTGCTGAAAATCATCAGCGAAGGCGGCGTGGCTTCCGGCGTACGTCGTATTGAAGCGATCACCGGTGCTGCGGCCCTGGCCTACCTCAATGCGGCAGAAGAACAACTCAAGGAAGCGGCCGGCCTGGTCAAGGGCAGCCGCGACAACCTGATCGACAAGCTCTCCGGCGTACTGGAGCGCAACCGTCAGCTGGAGAAACAGCTGGAGCAGTTGCAGGCCAAGGCGGCCAGCGCGGCGGGCGACGATCTGTCGGCTTCCGCCCTGGACGTCAAGGGTGTGAAAGTGCTGGCCGTACGCCTGGACGGTCAGGACGGCAAGGCGCTGTTGGCCTTGGTCGATCAGTTGAAGAACAAGCTCGGCCGCGCAGTGATCCTGCTCGGCAGTGTCCATGAGGAAAAGGTCGTTCTGGTTGCCGGTGTAACCAAGGACCTGACTGGCCAACTCAAGGCCGGTGATTTGATGAAGCAAGCCGCCGCGGCAGTGGGCGGGAAGGGCGGTGGTCGTCCGGACATGGCGCAAGGCGGTGGTATTGACGCCGGCGCCCTGGACGCGGCCCTGGCCCTGACCGTGCCGTTTGTCGAGGCAGGTATTTAAGACGCTGTTAATGAGCCCGTGGTCTAGTCGCGGGCTCAGTCAGTGCTGGTTGATTGAATAACAGGCGCCCCTTTACGGGCTGAGGCGGCTTAGAAATGGCTTTGATCGTACAGAAATTTGGAGGCACCTCGGTCGGCTCTGTCGAAAGAATCGAGCAGGTCGCCGACAAGGTTAAGAAATTCCGCGATGCCGGCGATGACCTGGTGGTGGTGCTGTCGGCCATGAGCGGCGAGACCAATCGCCTGATCGATCTGGCCAAGCAAATCAGTGGCGATCAGCAACCGGTTCCCCGTGAACTGGACGTGATCATTTCCACCGGTGAGCAGGTGACCATCGCATTGCTGGCCATGGCGCTGAACAAGCGTGGTGTGCCGGCGGTGTCCTACACTGGCAACCAGGTCCGCATTCTTACGGATAGCGCGCACACTAAAGCCCGCATCCTGCAGATTGATGACCAGAAGATTCGCGCTGACCTGAAAGCCGGTCGTGTGGTCGTTGTCGCCGGTTTCCAGGGCGTCGACGAGCACGGCAACATCACCACCCTCGGTCGTGGCGGTTCCGACACCACTGGCGTGGCCCTGGCGGCAGCCCTGAAGGCTGACGAATGCCAGATCTACACCGATGTGGATGGCGTCTACACCACTGACCCGCGGGTCGTGTCCGTGGCCCAGCGCCTGGACAAGATCACCTTCGAAGAGATGCTGGAAATGGCCAGCCTCGGTTCCAAGGTGTTGCAGATCCGTGCCGTTGAGTTTGCCGGCAAGTACAACGTTCCGCTGCGCGTACTGCACAGCTTCAAGGAGGGTCCGGGCACCCTCATTACTATTGATGAAGAGGAATCCATGGAACAGCCGATCATTTCCGGTATCGCTTTCAACCGTGATGAAGCCAAGCTGACTATCCGTGGCGTGCCAGACACCCCGGGCGTGGCTTTCAAGATCCTGGGCCCTATCAGTGGGGCGAACATCGAAGTCGACATGATCGTGCAGAACGTTTCGCACGATAACACCACCGATTTCACCTTCACCGTGCACCGCAACGAGTACGATGCGGCGGAGCGGATCCTGCAGAACACTGCGAAGGAAATCGGCGCCCGTGAAGTGGTCGGCGATACGAAGATTGCCAAGGTGTCGATCGTGGGTGTGGGCATGCGTTCCCATGCGGGCGTTGCCAGCCGCATGTTCGAAGCCCTGGCCAAGGAAAGCATCAACATCCAGATGATCTCCACATCGGAAATCAAGGTGTCGGTGGTGATCGAAGAGAAGTACCTGGAACTGGCTGTACGCGCACTGCATACCGCTTTTGAGCTGGACGCTCCGGCCCGACAGGGCGAGTGATGCGTTGCCAGGAAGGCGCGGTTATCCGCGCCTTTCATTTTTTTGCCGGGTGTGTGGTTAAGACCTGTTCTTTTACCTGCGCTCGACAATACTTAGGCGTGTAGGGCTATGGCCATTTGGTTGTAGGTCGAATGCCTTTTTTTTGCAGACTGTTGTTCCCGAAATGAAATGCGTGAGGAGAAAGGTATGCTGATTCTGACTCGTCGATGCGCAGAAAGCCTGATTATTGGTGATGGCGAAATCACCGTGACCGTGCTCGGCGTCAAAGGCAATCAAGTGCGTATCGGGGTTAACGCTCCGAAAGAGGTGGCTGTCCACCGCGAGGAAATCTACCTGCGGATCAAGAAAGAGAAGGACGAAGAACCAAGCCATTAATTTTTATCGTTTTTTATGTTTGCAAACGGGGATGAAGCTGGTTAATATACGCCCCGTGTTGCGGAGAGCTGGCCGAGTGGCCGAAGGCGCTCCCCTGCTAAGGGAGTACACCTCAAAAGGGTGTCGGGGGTTCGAATCCCCCGTTCTCCGCCATTATTTGCTTAGTACGTTGCAATCTGGTTTTTTCGCTAAGTTGTTGAAACTAAACGAAAAAATAGCTTTACATAGAGATTGAACGGCCTATAATGCGCGGCAACAAATGCACTCGTAGCTCAGCTGGATAGAGTACTCGGCTACGAACCGAGCGGTCACAGGTTCGAATCCTGTCGAGTGCACCATTTAAGAGTTAGTTGCAGCAATGCAGGTAACTTGGCTTCAACCAGTTGTGATCTGGTCTAAAAACACAATCTGCACTCGTAGCTCAGCTGGATAGAGTACTCGGCTACGAACCGAGCGGTCACAGGTTCGAATCCTGTCGAGTGCACCAAACAACAAAAAGCCCGCCTAGTGCGGGCTTTTTGCCGTCTGGGTTTTTTATTTCCCGGGGCGCCTTTTTCTCCCGCCCATGTGTTTTCCTTTCAAGCTGCGTCGTCGCAGTTCATATGTGTGGCCAATGCTCAGCTTTGTGTCGCAAGCGCTTGTTCTTTCCAGTTTTTTGACGTTAAAAGCGCCCGCCCGGTGTATCATTGCGCCCGTCAGCCCCGCCGGGGCTTGTGGAACACCTCCATGGACTTACCCAGTAGTTACTCAGTACCCCGTTTTACCAATCATGAATTGACTGATTGATCCTTCCGGCGTGCCCCGCTGCTGGGAGTGGAGTTCGCCTATGACCGAAGTTGAAGTAAAGAAAACACAAGAAAGCCTGCAGGATCGCCTGGCTCAAGTCGTCGAGCTGCTGCAGCGCCAGCGCGTGGTCGAAGACCTGACGCATCGCCAGGAAGGCGCGAACAATGACCGGGTCGAGAACCTGGTCCACCGGCAAAACCTTGTCGAGCTGCAACGCAAGCTCGATGACCTGCACTCCGCCGACGTTGCCTACATCCTCGAAGCCTTGCCGCTGAATGACCGCCTGACCCTTTGGCAGTTGGTCAAGGCTGACCGCGACGGCGACATCCTCCTCGAAGTATCCGACTCGGTCCGTGAAACCCTGATCGCCGACATGGACGATCACGAGCTCCTGGCGGCCGCTAAGGACATGGATGCCGACGAACTCGCTGACCTGGCTTCCGAGCTGCCGCGTGACGTCGTCCATGAGCTGATGGAAACCCTCGATGGCCAGCAGCGCGAGCGTGTGCGCTCGGCGTTGTCCTACGACGAGGAGCAGGTCGGTGCGTTGATGGACTTCGAGATGGTCACCATCCGTGAAGACGTCAGCCTGGAAGTGGTTCTGCGCTACCTGCGCCGGTTGAAAGAGCTGCCAGGCCACACCGACAAGCTGTTCGTGGTCGACTACGAAGGGATCCTCAAGGGCGTACTGCCGATCAAGCGCCTGCTGGTCAATGATCCGGACAAAAAAGTCGCGGACGTCATGGCCAGTGACCCGGTGAGTTTCCATCCGGACGAAGACGCTTACGACGCGGCCCAGGCGTTTGAGCGTTATGACTTGATCTCGGCCCCGGTGGTCGACAAGAACGGCAAGCTGATCGGCCGTCTGACCATCGATGAAATGGTCGACCTGATTCGTGAGGAGAGCGAAAGCGAAGTCCTCAACATGGCCGGTCTGCGGGAAGAAGAGGATATTTTTGCGTCGGTCTGGAAGTCCCTGCGTAACCGCTGGGCCTGGCTGGCGGTGAATTTGATTACCGCGTTTATTGCTTCACGGGTGATCGGCCTGTTTGAAGGCTCCATCGAGAAGCTCGTGGCCCTGGCTGCACTGATGCCGATTGTGGCGGGTATTGGCGGTAACTCGGGTAACCAGACCATCACCATGATCGTCCGCGCCATGGCGCTGGATCAGGTGGGGACCGGGCATGGCAAGCGTTTGATGCGCAAGGAGCTTGCGGTCGCGCTGATCAACGGCCTGGTGTGGGGCGGTGTCATCGGTATCGTGGCGTACCTGCTGTATGGCAGCTGGTCGCTCGGCGTGGTCATGACGGCGGCCATGACGCTTAACCTGCTGCTGGCAGCGTTGATGGGGGTTCTGATTCCAATGACCCTGGTGCGCCTTGGACGAGACCCGGCGATGGGCGCCAGTGTGATGATCACGGCCATGACCGACAGTGGCGGCTTCTTCATCTTCCTGGGCCTGGCAACCATCTTCCTGCTTTGATCCCTTCCATGGATCGGGGGCATTTGCCCCTTGATCCTTTCCTGACCAAATCCCGGGCAAAAAAAAGCCAGCGCATGGCTGGCTTTCAGCTTTCAGTTGCCAATCAGTTGGCTTCTGCAGCTGCCTCAACGTCGTGGGCGATCAGCGAGACGAGAGCATTTTGCTGGCGGTGGGAGAGCTGACGAAAACGCTGCAGCAGTTCGCGTTCGTGCAGTGACAGCTCGGGGCTGTCCAGGCGCATGCTCAGCTCGTCGCCCAGCGCACCTTCCTGAATCAGGCTTTGTTCCAGGCGTGCGATGATTTCGGAGTTCATGCTGCGGTGATGATTGCGAGCCACCTCGGCAATGCGTTCCCGCATTCCGTCTGGCAGACGTACGACGAACTTGTCAGCCGTACGGCTGGAATAAATTGCCTGTTTCAATGGGCGCATATATTTAACCGGTTAGTTCAGGGGAGCGGTTTTTGGAATTGGCCGCAAGATGCATGTTAGGACAAGGTTTGCTGCCAAATGTTCAACCTGAATTGCAAAGAGGCCGCATCATGCCTCAGATTTGCCAGTTCCTTGGCGTCAATTCTGTGACAAATATTGAACCGGCTACCGGCTTTATGCCAGTACTCATTTCAAAATTTGCGGACTGGTTGGAAAACTTTCCGCGGACGCACCCAAATGAGTGTTGAGCCCGCAGACCCTGGGCGCAAAAGGCTTTTCGGGCGCACATCCTATAGCAATATGGCCTTTTGCCCTTAACTTTAAGATTAGTGGCAAATTGCCAATTTACGAATGCGGAGCGACATATGGTCGGCTGTCCGGACGGACGAGCCGAGGCGTGGCAGCGATTTTAGCGAGGGCGACGAGCGGGGGGATTCAGCGCAGTACGGGATCGAATTTGATGCGGCGACCAATGAAGACTGCCAATACCCACAGGCTGCCAAACACGCCGGCGGCGACGAAGGAGACTGTCTGCACGTCTTGCGACAATACGTTCAGGCCGAGGCCGGCGGCGGCGAGTGCCAGGGTCAGAAACAGCCAGGCGGACTTGTTCATGGAATGCTCCGGTAAGCGGTTCAGAAAACCCAGTGTTCAGTGGCAGGAGCAGCTTGAGTGCCCTGGGTCAGTTGCAGTGGGGATTGCATGTTCGGCTTCATGACAGCCAGTTGCGGGCGCTGTTGCAGGTGATGGGGAATCGCCTGGCTGACCTGCGCGGCGTCGTCGGAAGTGGTGGACTGAAAATGGAACATCACCAGCGCAGCCAGTGCAACGGTATTGAGGGCTAGTAGAAGTGCGCTGTTCATGTGCATGTTCTCCGCAGAGGGCTGGGCCGGACTGTATTTGTAGGATAAAGGATTGCAGGTGTCGTGCCAGTCTTTAATTGACAATAAATCCTTTAAAATCAGACATTTATATAGCGTCCAGATTGCCATGCTGTTGCAATTTGCAATGATGGCATTTTGGGGGAGTGCATTTTGCACGATGGTCCGAACCGTCCGTAATCGTTGAGCGGAATACCACCGGCTGTCACTGGCATGGGCCTACACTCAAAAAGCCAACGGACGACATGACAAAATTCACCTGCGCCGTTAACATGCACGCCGTCCGTCGCCGTGCCCATCGCCGGTTGGCTGTCATTAGTCCCAGTAGCTCAATTGGATAGAGCATCCCCCTCCTAAGGGGAAGGTTGGCCGTTCGAACCGGCCCTGGGACACCACTTCACCGTTGCTGCCCAAGCGGCCTCGATGTCCGCAAGCCCCGATCAGATTTATCTGGCGGGGCTTTTTTGTGGCCGGGCGTTTGAGTGCGGCAGTCTTTTCAAACACCAACCGAACCTTGCCCGCGTTTGAGGTTCACACGGGAGGCAAGAGCGGGGCGGCGCAAGTATTCGTCTGCATCCTGTACCTCGCGGGTGACTGGCGAGCGTCTGACACGTAGCCAATTGGCATGAGCAAAATATTCCCCGGCAACCGCATGTTTTGGCTGTCCGGACCCGACGACGCGGGACTATCATTCCGGTAGTCCTGACACCCACAGCAAGGAGCCGCTCGGAACGCCGATGCGCCAGATCTGGAAACCTTTTCGAGCCCTTTATTTTGCTTCCCTGATGATGCTGATCGGCTCTGGCCTGCTCAGTACTTACCTGGCCTTGCGCCTGGCGGCAGATCACGTCGACAGCCTGTGGGTCGGTGCGTTGATGGCCGCCAACTATTTTGGCCTGGTGTTGGGGGGCAAGATAGGTCACCGCCTGATTGGCCGCGTCGGGCATATCCGGGCCTACGCCACTTGTGCCGGGATCGTCGGCGCGGCGGTGTTGGGCCACGGGCTGATCAACTGGCTGCCAGCCTGGATTGTGCTGCGGATGATTGTCGGCCTGGGCATGATGTGCCAGTACATGGTCATCGAGAGCTGGCTTAACGAACAAGCTGAGGCCAAGCAACGCGGTGCGGTGTTCAGCGGCTATATGATCGCCTCGTACCTGGGCCTGGTGCTGGGCCAGTTGATCCTTGTGATGCACCCACAGTTGGGGCTTGAGTTGCTGATGCTGGTCGCGCTGTGTTTTGCGCTGTGCCTGGTGCCGGTGGCCATGACTCGCCGCATTCACCCGGCGCCGCTGCATCCGGCGCCGATGGAGCCGCGCTTCTTTATCAAGCGGGTGCCGCAGTCCCTCAGTACGGTGTTGGGGGCCGGGCTGATCGTCGGCTCGTTCTACGGTTTGGCGCCGCTGTACGCGTCTCAGCAAGGGCTGACCACCGAGCAGGTCGGCCTGTTCATGGGTAGCTGCATTTTCGCCGGGCTGCTGGTGCAGTGGCCGTTGGGCTGGCTTTCCGATCGATATGACCGCGCGCTGTTGATTCGCTGTTTCGCCTTGTGCCTGGCGGTGGCCGCGTTGCCGTTGGCGATCATGACCCAGGTACCACTGGAAGTGCTGTTCGTCGCGGGCTTTCTCTGTTCCCTTGTGCAGTTCTGCCTGTACCCGCTGGCTGTGGCGTTTTCCAACGACCACGTCGAGGGTGATCGCCGGGTGTCGCTCACTGCGATGTTGCTGGTGACCTACGGCATCGGCGCCAGTGTCGGCCCGCTGTTGGCCGGTGTGGTGATGAAGCTGTTCGGCAGCCATATGCTGTATGCGTTTTTCAGCGTGTGCGCATTGATCCTGGTGTGGCGCATCCGGCCCAAGGCGGTCACCAACCTGCATCAGGTGGACGACGCACCGCTGCATCACGTGGCGATGCCCGACAGCATGTCCAGCTCGCCCCTGGTAGCATGCCTCGATCCGCGAGTGGACGAACAGGTGGTGCAGGACCAGATGCAGACCGCCGTTGTGGATCCCGAGCCAGTTGTCGATCCCGAACTGGATCAGCCGGAGCCTGTCACCGAGCCACCAGAGCATCCGGACCCGGATGATCACCCCCACGACTTGAGCAGGGCGCGCCCCTGAAAGCAAAAACGGGCAGCCCCCTTGAGGGACTGCCCGTTTTTTTGTCGCGACCTTTATTGTTTAAAGGTCGTCGTCCTTGTCAAACCGGCGCGCTTCACGCTGCAGTTGATACACAAACCGCTCGACCTGGCGCTGCACCAGCCCGCTCATGTTATGAAAACGTAGGCCGGCGAAGGTGGTGTTGATCCTTTCTTCGAAGTGCAGGTAACGCAGTTCTACCGAGGTGGTCATGCTGCCAAAGGGTAGCGCGGCGATAAATCGGTCGTAGACCTGGCCCAGTTGCAGGCGCTCGGAAATATCCCCTTCGAAGCGCAATTTGCAGCCGGTGGCGGAAATATCCAGCAACTTGCCGCTGATGGGGGCCTTGAGTTTGTCGCCGCCCAGTTCGACGCTCACCAGTTGCGCCAGCTTCAACGCCGCGCGGAAGGCGTTGCGACGCTGATGGTAAATCACCTCGCCAGGCATGCTGCCGCGGTAAATACGGTGGCCGCCGGCTTCATCGAGGGTCAGGGTGCCGTTGCTTTCCCAGGCTACCCGCACCCCCTCGTGAAAACCTTCGATCCGGAAAGCTTCGCCATTCTCGAGGTAGCGTTCGCCGTCGCGCGGGACCATTTCGTCCAGGGCCAGTGTCTTGCTGTCCCGGTCGATTTCCACCAGGTAGCTTTGAAACCGCTGGTTGCGTTCATGGAAGGTGATGATCAGCGGATCATGGCTTTCTTGCAGCATCCGCAAGGTGCCAGCGATTTCCAGCGGCGTGGTGAGTACCTTGGGTGGCTGCGGAGCATCTTCCGCGTTAAGGGTGTTGAACACGGTTCTTCCATCTCCAGACAAAATACGACTACACGCAAGTGCTGTCATTTTGCCAGTATGTGGCGCGACTTGGATAGGGCGCGCTCAAACTGGTTTCAGGCTTGGCTGCGGGTGCTTGGCTTGGCCAGGCGTGAGGTGGAGCCTTGAGCGTTGTAGAGAGCCGGAGGCTCGCCGCCGTGGAGGATACGCAACTGATTGGCGGTCGTGGCTTGCTGAAGCTGGATGGCCTGGCCGTTGAGGAGGTTGGTTTCCTGGCACAGGGTCAGCAACTGGTTGAGTTCTTTGCTCTGGGCCAGCAACTGGTCGCCCACCGTGGAGTGGCTGGCGAGTTGTTCCAGGCCCTTGTGGTCGGCCGTGAGGCCCAGGCTGATCAGAATCTGGCTGCGCTTCTTGCCGTGCTGTTCCAGCAGGACGATCAGCGATTGCTTGCGCGCCAGGATTTCTTCCAGCATGCGCATGTCCCGGCCGTACAGGGCCAGTGATTCTTCTCGAAGGAGCTCCAGCAGCTGCTGTGCGGGAGGCAGGTCTTCAATGATCAGTTGTAGCAAGTTTTCGTCGTGCATGGCTGGCCTTGGGGTTTAAGCGTCCAAAAGCCTGGCGCAGGCCTTTGCCTAGCGCTCGGCTTCGAAGTTAAGCAGTTTGCTGGCTACACGGTTGCTGTCGACCTTATAGCTGCCATCGGCAATCGCCTGTTTCAATTCGGCCACACGGGCTTTATTGACAACTGGCTGATCGCTCAGCGAGTCAGTGACCTTCTGCAACTGTTGAGCCTCATTGCTCAGGTGTACCGATTCCCCGCTTTGGCTCGCACCGGCCTGTTCTGTCTTGGCAGGCAGAGGCTGGGACTTGGCTTCAACGCTGTCTTTGGCACCGTTGGTGCGCGAAGAACCGGGCGTTGGCAGGGCGTTATTCAAACGACTGAAATCGATGACCATGTTAAAAAAACCTCTGGGTATTTGGACGCTTGCCATGTTTTCGGCCATACCCGGACAAACTTTAGGCTCGATTGACAATAAACCTATGCGCGATGCCGCTTTGCGCACAGTGTAGGAAAAGCTGGCGTCCGATGCCAGTGATCTATAAAGCCACCTCAACCTGCCCCGGCGCAGTCACCCGGGCCTTGATCACGCGGTTGGAATTCAGGTTCTTGACGCGAATCTGTTCACTCATGCCGCCGTTGGACAGGGCTTCCCCCGGCATTTTTACATTCAGGCCACCGCTGCTGGCGGAAATCACCACCTGGTCACCTTTGCGCACGACTTCGGCCTGCTCGAGATGGACCAGGGTAATCACCTGGTCAGCAACCATTGGTCGGGTAAGTTTCTGCCCGAGTGCCTGGTCAAGGGACGTGAGGTAGCTCTGGGTGATCATGCTGATGTCGCGCTCGCGCATCGCGACGTCATCATAACCAATGATTCCGGTACGTTTCAGCGGGCGCGTCACCACCACCACTTCGCGAAACAGTTTGACCTGGGCGGGCACGAACACCGTCCAGGGCGAGGCGCCTTCGCAGCGCACTTTCACGGTCACGCGCCCGATGGGTTGGGCGGGGCTTTCCAGGGAAGCTGTCAATTCTCTGTCGCACATGGGCATGCGCAGGCGCGGATCCAGCTGGTTGACCTGGATTTCGTAGCGGCCCGGTGTCTGCGTCGTGGCCAGATAATCTTCTACAGTGAACTCAAGAAAGCCTTGAGTGACGCCGATAAGCAGATCAGGCAAGGTGACGTTATCGGCGCGGGCCGGCTGGCCCGTAGCCAAGGCAAGCAACGCCATCGAGACGCAGAGCAATCTGCGGTACTGTGGGGATCGGAGGCGTCGGGAAACTGTCGTTTTGATGTCCATGGCCAATAAAAAAGCAAAGCTCGTGCCGTTTAGTGTTGGGTACGCGTCGTACCCCTAAGTTTTAG
The DNA here is from genome assembly GCF_013386315.1 of Pseudomonas sp. P7779. NCBI lineage: Bacteria > Pseudomonadati > Pseudomonadota > Gammaproteobacteria > Pseudomonadales > Pseudomonadaceae > Pseudomonas > Pseudomonas sp. P7779. The sequence continues at coordinate 63,232 of NZ_JACARZ010000003.1, forward strand.
CGTAGGAGTCTGGGCATGGCCGGTGTAATGGATTCAGTGAACCAGCGCACACAGCTGGTGGGGCAGAATCGCCTGGAGTTGCTGTTGTTCCGTCTGGACGGCAAGCAGTTGTACGGGATTAATGTCTTCAAGGTTCGCGAAGTGTTGCAGTGTCCCAAGCTGACAATAATGCCCAAGTCCAGCCCGGTGGTTTGCGGTGTGGCGAACATTCGTGGCGCGACCATCCCGATTCTTGACCTGGCAATGGCCACCGGTTCGGCGGGGTTGCAGGACCGCGAGAGCCCGTTCGTGATCATTACCGAGTACAACACCAAGACCCAGGGTTTCCTGGTGCGCTCGGTGGAGCGCATCGTCAACATGAACTGGGAAGAGATCCATCCGCCGCCCAAGGGCACCGGTCGCGATCACTACCTCACGGCGGTGACGCGGGTCGACAACCAGTTGGTGGAAATCATCGACGTGGAGAAAATCCTCGCCGAAGTGGCCCCGACCTCCGAGGCGATATCGGTGGGCGTGGTAGACGCCGAAACCGCGCACAAGGCGATCTCGCTGCGGGTGCTGACGGTGGACGACTCTTCGGTCGCGCGCAAGCAGGTGTCCCGTTGCCTGCAGACCGTTGGGGTCGAAGTGGTCGCGCTCAATGACGGTCGCCAGGCCCTGGATTACCTGCGCAAGCTGGTGGATGAGGGCAAGAAGCCGGAAGAAGAATTCCTGATGATGATCTCCGACATCGAGATGCCGGAAATGGACGGCTACACCCTCACGGCCGAGATACGCAACGACCCACGCATGCAAAAACTACATATCATCCTGCATACTTCGTTGTCGGGTGTATTCAATCAGGCGATGGTCAAGAAGGTCGGTGCCGATGACTTCCTGGCCAAATTCCGCCCTGATGACCTGGCATCCCGGGTAGTCGACCGGATCAAGGCAGCAGATCACGGCTAGGGGCCTTTTCCCTGGCGGTCACACGATTTAAGAGGCGGTATCATTGTCTACGGGTAATTTGGATTTCGAACAGTTCCGGGTCTTCCTGGAAAAGGCCTGTGGCATATTGCTCGGTGAAAACAAGCAGTACCTGGTATCCAGCCGTCTCAACAAACTGATGGAGCAGCAAGGCATCAAGTCCCTCGGGGAGTTGGTGCAACGGATCCAGGGCCAGCCACGCAGCGGGCTCAAGGAGATGGTGGTCGACGCCATGACCACCAACGAAACCTTGTGGTTTCGCGATACCTATCCGTTTGAAGTGCTCAAGAACAAGGTGCTGCCCGAGGCGATCAAGGCCGCTCCCGGCCAGCGCCTGCGCATCTGGTCGGCCGCCTGTTCGTCGGGACAGGAACCGTATTCGATTTCGATGGCCATCGATGAGTTCGAGCGGACCAACATGGGCCAGTTGAAGGCCGGGGCGCAAATCGTGGCCACGGATTTGTCCGGCACCATGCTCACCAACTGCAAGACCGGCGAGTACGACAGCCTGGCGCTGGGGCGCGGGTTGTCCCAGGAGCGCTTGCAGCGTTTCTTCGATCCCAAGGGAGCAGGGCGTTGGGCGGTCAAGGCGCCGATCAAGAGCCGGGTGGAGTTTCGTTCGTTCAACCTGCTGGACAGTTATGCCAGCCTGGGCAAGTTCGACATGGTGTTTTGCCGCAACGTGCTGATCTACTTCTCGGCCGAGGTGAAGAAAGACATTCTGTTGCGCATCCACGGCACCCTCAAGCGTGGCGGTTATCTGTTCCTGGGGGCTTCCGAGGCGCTGAACGGTTTGCCGGATCATTACCAGATGGTGCAGTGCAGTCCTGGAATCATTTACCAGGCCAAGTGACGAGTGCTTGGACAAAAAGGGAGGCCTGCACAGGCCTCCCTTTTTTTATGGCCGCAAAGCGGCAAGCCCTCATTGCCGCTTTACTGGCGTTTCGCGGAAACCCTTTGCCGCTTTTCTGGCATTGCCGCCGGCAATTCCCTCGCAAACCCTTGATTTACGGGGCTCAAGCAACTTGGCATGGCCCTTGCTAAATCCTTGTTACGAAAAGCAGGTCAGCCCCTAAAGGTTTCCGCCATGAGCATCAGCTTCGATAAAGCGCTCGGTATCCACGAACAAGCACTGGGCTTTCGCGCCCAGCGTGCCGAAGTCCTGGCCAACAATATCGCCAACGCCGACACCCCGAACTACAAGGCTCGGGACCTGGACTTCTCTGCCGTGCTCGCCGCCCAGCAAGACAAGACCAAGAACGGCACCTTCGCCCTGAACATGACCAACAGCCGTCATATCGAGGCGCAAGGCCTGGGCAATGGTGACGAGTCGCTGCTGTATCGCACGCCGATGCAACCGTCGATCGACCAGAACACCGTGGACGCCCAGTTGGAGCAATCGGCCTACGCCGAGAACTCAGTGAACTTCCAGGCCAGCTTTACCCTGCTCAACAGCAAATTCAAAGGGCTGATGTCAGCCCTGCGTGGAGAATAAGCCATGTCCCTCGCCAGTGTTTTCAATATTGCCGGTAGTGGCATGAGTGCGCAGACCACGCGCCTCAACACCGTCGCCAGTAACATCGCCAACGCCGAGACCGTGTCTTCGAGCATTGACCAGACCTACCGCGCCCGGCACCCGGTGTTCGCCACCATGTTCCAGGGCGGCCAGGGCGGCCAGAGTGGCAGCGGCGATTCGCTGTTCCAGAACCAGGATGCCGCAGGCCAGGGCGTGCAGGTGCTCGGTGTGGTCGAAGACCAGAGCAACCTCGAAGCCCGCTACGAGCCGAACCACCCTGCCGCGAACGAAAAAGGGTACGTGTACTACCCCAACGTCAACGTGGTCGAGGAAATGGCCGACATGATTTCCGCCAGCCGCTCGTTCCAGACCAACGCGGAAATGATGAACACCGCCAAAACCATGATGCAGAAGGTCCTGACCCTGGGTCAGTGATAAGGGGCGCCAAATAATGGCCATTGTTGATAACAGTTCGACGAACACGGCAGTCCAGGACCTTTTTAACTCCAAGGTCAAGACGGCGACAGATAACACCAGCGTCGGTGACGCCGCCAAGTCGGCGACGGGCAACCAGGCGATGGGCAAGGACGCGTTCCTGCAATTGCTGGTGACCCAGCTGAAAAACCAGGACCCGCTGTCGCCCCAGGACAATGGCGCGTTCGTCGCACAGTTGGCGCAGTTCAGCAGTCTGGAAGGCATCAACAACCTGAATGACTCGGTGAATGCGATTTCCAGCAACTTCAGCTCCTCCCAGGCGCTGCAGGCTTCGTCGCTGGTGGGGCGTTCGGTCATCACCCAGACCGACAAGGCGATGGTGGATACCAGCAAGAGCATGACCGGTTCCGTGGCGGTGACGGCGGCGACGGGCAACGTCTCCGTCAAGATCACCGACAAGGATGGCAACGTCGTTCGCACCATCGACATGGGCGCCCAGAGCGCCGGCAACTCCAGCTTCGTCTGGGACGGCAAGACCGATGCGGGTGAGACGGCGCCACCCGGCACCTACACCTTCAATGCCACCACCAAGAATGACAAGGGTGACTCGGTGGCCCTCGCCACCTCGCTGCCGGCAACGGTGACCAGCGTAACCCTGGGCACGAACGGCGCTGAAATGGTGCTGAACCTGGCGGGCGGCCTGGGCAGTATCAAGCTGTCGCAAATTCAGACTATCGGTACATAGAGCCGGCTAAATACGGCAAAAGGAGAGAACAATGTCTTTTAACATCGGCCTTAGCGGCCTCTATGCGGCCAACAAACAACTGGACGTGACGGGCAACAACATCGCCAACGTCGCGACCACCGGCTTCAAGTCGTCCCGTGCGGAATTCGCGGATATCTACGCGGCTTCCAAGCTGGGTACCGGCCAGAACAGCATCGGCAATGGCGTGAACCTGGCGGCCGTGTCCCAGCAGTTCACCCAGGGTGACGTCAACAACAGCGGCGGCACGCTCGACATGGCGATCCAGGGCGGCGGCTTCTTCGTGCAGAAGGGCAGCGACGGTTCGCTGGAATACACCCGCAACGGTGCGTTCCGGGCCGACAAGGACGGCTACATCACCAACAACACCGGCACCTCGCGGCTGCAAGGCTACGCAGCGGATGCAGATGGCAACATCCAGAAGGGCGGCTTGACCGACCTGCAGCTCAACCTGTCGTACCTGCCGCCGAAGGCTTCGAGCAAGGTGGATTCCACCAGTAACCTGAACTCCTCCGAGACGGCGATCGACCAGACGGCGCACCCGTTTGATCCGACCAAATCGGACAGCTTCACCACTCAATATTCCACCACGCTCTACGATACGCAGGGCAACGCGCATCCGATGGTGCAGTACCTGGTGAAGACCGACTCCAACACCTGGAAGTCCTACACCCTGATCGATGGGCGCAACCCTGACGGCTCGCCGATCAGCGGCACCGGTACTGACGTGAAGGCGCCAGTCGCCTCGACGCTGTCGTTTGACACCTCCGGCAAGCTGACCGGGATCGTTACCCCGCCAGCCACCGCTTCCAATACCACCCTGACCATTTCCGACTGGAAGCCGGGCGGCCTGGTCAATGGTGTCTGGACGCCTAACGGTGCGGCCGCCAACGCAGACGGCGTGGCCGTCAACATGGGGAACATCACCCAGTACAACTCCGCCACCTACCGCAACCCGCCGACCACCGATGGCTACGCCACCGGGCAAATCACCGGGCTGAAAATCGACGGCAGCGGCGTACTGTTCGCCACGTTCAGCAACCAGCAGAGCAAGGCCATCGGCCAGATCTCCCTGGCCAGCTTCAACAACGAGCAGGGCCTGCAGCCAGCCGGCGGCACCACCTGGAAAGAAACCTTCGCGTCGGGCCAGCCGGGTTTTGATACCCCGCAAGTCGGTACCCTGGGTTCGATCGTGGCCAACTCCCTGGAGAACTCCAACGTCAACCTGACCAACGAGCTGGTGGACCTGATCAAGGCCCAGAGCAACTATCAGGCGAACGCCAAGACCATCTCCACCCAAAGCACCATCATGCAGACCATCATTCAGATGACCTGATGTTGTCGCTTTAACTCGCTTTACCGAAAAGCCCCTCGCGTGAGGGGCTTTTTTTTGGATGTTCAGATAACGCCTATAGGTGGGGGCGTCACAGGCGGATACACGGCTGTCGGAACGGTACAAGGCCAGCCGGGCGATATCTGGAGCGGATTCAGTCAGGGCTCCGACGGCAACTGCATCACTGTTTCAGCGATAAAAGTCGCCATGATGCACGTCGGTCAGAAGCCCACCGATGTTTTCAAAGAGGTGAAATACCTGCGCGAATCGCGACGGTGTTGTTCCAGGCAAAAGAAAACCCCCGATACGCCGTAGGCCTATCGGGGGTTTTTCAACCTTGGGTGGTTAGACCCAGGGTTTGCTCAGCTTATTGGCAAGCTTCGCAATCCGGCTCGTCGATCGCGCAGGCTTTAGGCACTGGCGCCGGGCCGGCAGGTGCGGCGAGAACCGAATCATCACCGTGGTTGCCGCCGCTGGAAACAGCGTTCAGCTTGCCGGTGTTGATGGTCGACTTCTCGGTGCTGGTGGCAGCCAGGGCACGGAGGTAGTAAGTGGTTTTCAGGCCACGGTACCAGGCCATGCGGTAGGTCACGTCGAGCTTCTTGCCCGATGCGCCGGCGATGTACAGGTTCAGCGACTGAGCCTGGTCGATCCACTTCTGGCGACGGCTGGCGGCGTCGACGATCCACTTGGTGTCCACTTCGAAGGCAGTCGCGTAGAGCTCTTTGAGTTCTTGCGGGATGCGCTCGATCTGCTGCACCGAACCGTCGTAGTACTTCAGGTCGTTGATCATGACCGAGTCCCACAGGCCGCGGGCTTTCAGGTCGCGAACCAGGTACGGGTTGATCACGGTGAATTCGCCCGACAGGTTCGATTTCACATACAGGTTCTGGTAGGTCGGTTCGATCGACTGCGATACGCCAGTGATGTTGGCGATGGTGGCGGTCGGTGCGATGGCCATGATGTTGGAGTTACGAATGCCTTTCTGCACGCGGGCACGTACCGGCGCCCAGTCCAGGGACTCGTTCAGGTCAACGTCGATGTACTTCTGGCCACGTTGCTCGATCAGGATCTGTTGCGAATCCAGCGGCAGGATGCCTTTGGACCACAGCGAACCCTGGAACGTCTCGTAGGCGCCACGCTCGTCGGCCAGGTCGCAGGAAGCCTGGATCGCGTAGTAGCTGACCGCTTCCATGGACTTGTCGGCGAACTCGACTGCAGCGTCCGAACCGTAAGGAATGTGCTGCAGGTACAGCGCGTCCTGGAAGCCCATGATGCCCAGGCCGACCGGACGGTGCTTGAAGTTGGAGTTCTGCGCCTGGGGTACCGAGTAGTAGTTGATGTCGATAACGTTATCGAGCATGCGAACGGCGGTGTTCACGGTGCGTTCCAGCTTGGCGGTGTCCAGCTTGCCGTTGACGATGTGGTTCGGCAGGTTGATCGAGCCCAGGTTGCAAACGGCGATCTCGTCCTTGTTGGTGTTCAAGGTGATCTCGGTGCACAGGTTCGAGCTGTGGACCACGCCCACGTGCTGCTGCGGGCTGCGCAGGTTGCACGGGTCTTTGAAGGTCAGCCATGGGTGGCCGGTTTCAAACAGCATGGAGAGCATTTTGCGCCACAGGTCTTTGGCCTGGATGGTCTTGAACAGCTTGACCTTGCCCGGGTATTCGGTGAGGGCTTCGTAGTACTCGTAGCGCTCTTCGAAAGCCTTGCCGGTCAGGTCGTGCAGGTCCGGTACTTCGGATGGCGAGAACAGGGTCCACTTGCCGTCATCGAAGACGCGCTTCATGAACAGGTCAGGGATCCAGTTGGCGGTGTTCATGTCGTGGGTACGACGACGGTCATCACCGGTGTTCTTGCGCAGCTCGATGAACTCTTCGATGTCCATGTGCCAGGTTTCCAGGTAGGCACATACAGCGCCCTTGCGCTTGCCACCCTGGTTCACGGCTACGGCGGTGTCGTTCACTACTTTGAGGAACGGTACAACGCCCTGGGACTTGCCGTTGGTGCCCTTGATGTACGAACCCAGCGCACGCACCGGGGTCCAGTCGTTACCCAGGCCGCCAGCGAATTTGGACAGCATGGCGTTGTCGTGGATCGCGTGGTAGATGCCCGACAGGTCATCCGGCACGGTGGTCAGGTAGCAGCTGGACAGCTGTGGACGCAGGGTACCGGCGTTGAACAGGGTCGGGGTCGACGACATGTAGTCGAAGGACGACAACAGGTTGTAGAACTCGATGGCACGGTCTTCTTTCTGCTTCTCTTCGATCGCCAGGCCCATGGCCACGCGCATGAAGAACACTTGCGGCAGTTCGAAGCGGATCCCGTCCTTGTGGATGAAGTAACGGTCGTACAGGGTTTGCAGGCCCAGGTAAGTGAACTGCTGGTCGCGCTCGTGGTTGATCGCCTTGCCGAGTTTTTCCAGGTCGAAGGTGGCCAGGATCGGGTTCAGCAATTCGAATTCGATACCCTTGGCGATGTAGGCCGGCAGGGCCTTGGCGTACAGGTCGGCCATCTCGTGGTGGGTGGCGCTGTCGGCGACTTTCAGGAAGCCCAGGCCTTCGGCACGCAGGGTGTCCATCAGCAGGCGCGCGGTGACGAACGAGTAGTTCGGCTCACGCTCGACCAGGGTACGGGCGGTCATCACCAGTGCGGTGTTGACGTCGGTCAGGGCCACGCCGTCGTACAGGTTCTTCAGGGTTTCGCGCTGGATCAGGTCGCCATCGACTTCTTCCAGGCCTTCGCAGGCCTCGGTGATGATGGTGTTCAGGCGGCCCAGGTCCAGCGGTGCAAACGTACCGTCGGCCAGGGTGATGCGGATCGACGGGTGAGCTTGTACGGCAGCTTCTTCGGCCGGGGAACGTACGGCACGTTCCTTGGCGCGCGAGTCACGGTAGATCACGTAGTCGCGGGCGACTTTCTGCTCGCCGGCACGCATCAGGGCCAGTTCGACCTGGTCCTGGATTTCTTCGATGTGAATGGTGCCGCCCGATGGCATGCGACGCTTGAAGGTTGCGGTGACCTGTTCGGTCAGGCGGGCAACGGTGTCGTGGATGCGCGACGAGGCAGCAGCGGTGCCGCCTTCAACTGCAAGAAACGCTTTGGTGATCGCGACGGTGATTTTGTCATCGGTGTAAGGAACGACAGTGCCGTTACGCTTGATCACACGCAATTGGCCGGGCGCGGTGGCGGACAGATCCAGGTTCGAATCAGCGGCCTGCGGCACGGAGCCCTGCGGGTTCTCGCGAGTTGTGTCGGTTTGCATGGGGGGTTGTCTCCACATTCTATATTTATTTGGGCACCATCACGGTGCCCACCGTTCCGTCCTGAAGCACTTACAACAGGCCAGGGGCCTGGCATAACAACTTCGGGACAGGAGGAAGGGAGCTGTTCGCGCCGCTTCCATGCCGAAGTCTTCGGTTACAAGCCTTGGGGCTCTTTACCGTATTCCTGGTGGGTGACAGTTTCGTACTGCAACACCCGTACCGTTTTCGCCTGATCGGGGCAGAAAGCGGCTGCCATCCGCGTGCGCGGTTTGGTCTTCTGAAAAAGGCTTAAGTTCACCAAACAGGAGCAAGAAAGAGCTTGAGTTTCTTGTCTGATTTGTGTTTGGTCTTTTCGCTGAAAACCCTACATGTAGGGTTTTTTTGGCGACGACCTACAAGATAATGCGTTTTGGGGGGCTTAGCAACGGACTACCTGTGGATAACGCTGTGGGTAAAATGTGTATGAAACGTGGAATGGCCGTGTAGGCCGCAGTACTGCTGCATTGCGCCGTTTGTCACCGAATATTCCGAGGTAAAAACAACCGGTTGGATTTTTGCGGGCGCGAACCCTATCACAAAAAAACACGATGTCCGAACGCATTTGCGCGCTTGTGGCAGAGGGCCGGCCCGTTGCTACAATCGGCGGTTATCCATACAGTTTATGCCTCGCCTACATGACAACTGTAGGAGCGGGCTTGCCCGCGAAGGACGTCAACGATGACGCTGGAAACCTGAATAAACGCGGCGCCCTCGAGTTTTCTCGGGCAAACCCGCCCCTACAATAATTAGAACCGAGGTAACGCATGGAGCAAGAAGCCTGGCAGGTATTGATTGTCGAGGACGACGAGCGACTGGCCGAGTTGACCCGTGACTACCTGGAGAGCAACGGCTTGCGGGTGTCGGTGGAAGGCAATGGCGCCCTCGCGGCGGCGCGGATCATCGCCGAGCAGCCGGACCTGGTGATCCTCGACCTGATGTTGCCCGGTGAAGACGGCCTGAGCATTTGCCGCAAGGTGCGCGAGCGCTACGACGGGGTGATCCTGATGCTGACCGCGCGCACCGACGACATGGACCAGGTGCTGGGCCTGGACATGGGCGCCGACGATTACGTGTGCAAACCCGTGCGTCCTCGCCTGTTGCTGGCACGCATCCAGGCCCTGCTGCGGCGCAGCGAAAGCGTCGAGCCGGCACTCCCCGAAAAACAGCGGCGCCTGCAATTCGGCCCGCTGGTGGTGGACAACGCCCTGCGTGAAGCCTGGCTGCATGAGGGCGGCATCGAACTGACCAGCGCCGAATTCGATCTGCTGTGGCTGCTGGTGGCGAATGCCGGGCGGATCCTGTCCCGGGAAGAAATCTTCACTGCCTTGCGCGGCATTGGCTATGACGGCCAGGACCGCTCCATCGACGTGCGCATCTCGCGCATCCGCCCGAAAATCGGCGACGACCCGATCCACCCACGCCTGATCAAGACCATTCGCAGCAAAGGCTACCTGTTCGTCCCCGAAGCTGCGGCTGACCTGACGCCGTGAACTCAATCTTCCTGCGCATCTACGGCGGCATGTGCGCGGCGCTGATTCTGGTGGCGTTGCTCGGCGTACTGGCCTTGCACCTGCTCAATGAAGTGCGCAGCGGCCAGTACCGTGAGCGCCTGGCCCACGGCACCTTCGCGCTGATGGGCGACAACCTGCAACCCATGAGTGCCATCGAGCGCCGCCGTGCCCTGGCAGTGTGGGAGCGCTTGCTGGGTATCCCGCTGCAATTGCAGACCGTGGCCGAGGCGCACCTGGACCTGACCCAGCGTAGCCGTCTGCAACGCGGCCAGGTGTTGGTGGAGCAAACCGGGCCTCACGCGGCCAGGGTGCTGCGCTTGGTCAGTGACCAGGAGCAACTGTTGCTGACCGGTGAAGTGCAGCAAATCAGCGAACAACTGGCGCGCGCGACGATTTACCTGCTGGCCGATGAGCTGGTGCGTTTCCCGGTGGCGGAGCAACCGCAGAAACTCGCAGACCTGAAGGAAGCCAAGGGCTTTGGTTTCGAGATGCACCTGGTGATGCTCAATCAGGCTGATATGGACGAAGACCAGCGCCGCCGCGTGTCCGAAGGCGATACCGTGATGGCCCTGGGCAAGGGCGGGGATTCGATCCGGGTATTTGCCGGCATGGTCGGCACGCCGTGGGTCCTGGAAATCGGCCCGCTGTATCAGATGAATCCGTACCCGGCGCAATGGCTGATCCTGATTGCGCTGATCAGCCTGACCTTGATCGGCTTGATCGTCTATTTATTGGTGCGCCAGCTGGAGCGGCGCTTGAGTGGCCTGGAAGCCGCCGCCACGCGCATCGCCAAAGGCAGCCTGGAAGTGCGAGTGCCGGCCCGCGGCGCCGATTCGGTGGGGCGCCTGGCGGCAGCGTTCAATGGCATGGCCGAGCACCTGCAACGCCTGTTGGCAATTCAGCGCGAACTGGTGCGGGCGGTGTCCCACGAACTGCGCACCCCGGTGGCGCGCCTGCGGTTCGGCCTGGAGATGATCGGCGACGCGGCCACGCCTGAAGCGCGGCGCAAGTATATGGAGGGCATGGACAGCGACATCCAGGACCTCGATGGCCTGGTGGACGAAATGCTCACCTACGCGCGGCTGGAACAGGGGGCGCCGGCACTGAATTTCCAGCGGGTCGACCTCAATGCGTTGCTGGATCAGGTAATTGATGAACTGTCACCGCTGCGCCCGGAAATCAACGTGGCGCGGGGCATCTGCCTGTCCTCGGCGCATTGGGACGATGCATGGGTGGAGGCCGAGCCGCGTTACCTGCACCGTGCCCTGCAAAACCTGGTGAGCAACGCCATGCGCCACGCCCAGGGGCAGGTGCTGATCAGTTACCAGGTGGGCCAGGTGCGTTGCCGCATCGACGTGGAAGACGACGGGCCGGGCGTACCGGAAAGTGCCTGGGAGCGGATTTTCACGCCGTTCCTGCGCCTGGATGACAGCCGGACCCGCGCGTCGGGTGGGCACGGCCTGGGGTTATCCATTGTGCGGCGGATCATCTATTGGCACGGCGGCCGGGCGTTGATCAGCAAGAGCAACAATCTGGGTGGCGCGTGTTTCAGCCTGAGTTGGCCACGGGATCAGGAGAAGGTCTAGGCCTGGACGGCCACCAGGCTCAACAACTGCCCGCCATCCACCGCAAACTGCGCCTCCAGTTCCTTGCCATGGCACCACTCTGCGGACAAGTCCGTCAGCAACCGCAGCCGCGCATGGCCGGTATCCGACCACTCCAGCAACTCGGCATGCTCAAAATAAAAGCGCTTCTGCACGATCGGGTAGAGCGCCTTGAACAGGCTCTCTTTCGCCGAAAACGTCAGCGTCACCAGTTGTGCAACCTGCTCCCGCGGCCCGGCGGCCATGCGCAGCAATTCATCCGGAGTGAGGATCTCCCCGGCCAGGCGTTCCGCCCGCTCCAGGGTCAGCAGGTTCTCCAGGTCCATCCCCAGCCCGCGCCACTGTGACTTGTGGGCGACGATGGCCGCTGCATGGCCGGTGCTGTGGGTGATCGAACCGCTGATGTGCGCGGGCCAGACCGGCGCGCGGTCCTCGCCGATCGCCGGCACGCAATCCAGCCCGTCCAGCTGTTGCAGGGCCGCGCGGGCGCACAGGCGACCGGCCAGGAACTCCGCCTGCCGCTTGGCCACCGAACGCTGGATGCTCGCGGGTGGCGGCACGGCGCTGCGCTGGAAATCGCCGATGGCCAGCAGGGCCGGGTCAAAACGGGTGCTCAGCAAGACCGTGCCGGGCAAGGCATCGGGCAACGGCCAATGGGCGTCAAGTGGGGTGCAGCAGGCGGGTAGGGAATTCATGCCGGGTATTTTGCCGAGTTGCAGGGTCGCTGGATAGCCTGCGGCCGGGGATACGTAAATAACTCTTTACACAGTAGCCGGCCTCGGTTCAGCCCAGGTTCAGAGAGTGTTCAGGGGGAGTTCAGGGGCGTCTGCGTAGTCTGGCCCCGTACCCAAAGCCCAAGCGTATGAGGTAGCACCATGACTGCGATCAAGAAGCTGATGTTGGCCTTAACCATGCTCAGCGCCACCGCTGGCGTCCAGGCCTCTGATTCGAGTTTCGCGGGTTTCTCCAAGGAGAAGAGCAAAAAGCCCTACAGCCTTCTCCAGCGGGTGAGCTTCGAGGATGCCGGAGAACAGGCGGCTCCATGGGGCCATTCCCTGGGCCAGCACACCCCGCAGTCAGACTACCGCGTGGGCAATGAAAACCTGTCAGGTCACTTCAACGGCAGTAAATTGCGCCAGCAAGACCTGCAGGGCCGCTATGATATACCCCAGTTGGAAAGTTGATTTGCCTTGGAGAGCTTTATGAAATTGCTGGTTGTCGAAGATGAGGCGTTGCTGCGCCATCACCTGTTGACCCGCCTTACCGACAGCGGTCACGTGGTCGAGGCCGTCGCCAATGCCGAAGAGGCGCTGTACCAGACCGGGCAATTCAACCACGACCTGGCGATCATCGATTTGGGCCTGCCCGGCATGGGCGGCCTGGACCTGATCCGCCAATTGCGCGCCCAGACCAAGACCTTCCCGATCCTGATCCTGACCGCCCGTGGCAACTGGCAGGACAAGGTTGAAGGCCTGGCAGCGGGTGCCGACGACTACGTGGTCAAGCCGTTCCAGTTCGAAGAGCTGGAAGCGCGGATGAACGCACTGTTGCGCCGCTCCAGCGGTTTCACCCAATCCACCATCGTCGCCGGGCCGTTGCTGCTGGACCTCAATCGCAAGCAGGCGTCCCTCGACGAACAGCCACTGGCGCTGACCGCCTACGAATACCGCATCCTCGAATACCTGATGCGGCATCACCAGCAAGTGGTCGCCAAGGACCGCCTGATGGAACAGCTCTACCCCGATGACGACGAGCGTGATCCGAACGTGATCGAAGTGCTGGTGGGCCGCCTGCGCCGCAAGCTGGAAGGCCCGGCGGGTTTCAAACCGATCGACACCGTGCGTGGCCTGGGCTACCTGTTCAATGAGCGCTGCCGTTGATTCGCTCGCTACGTGTACGTTTGATGCTCGCGGCCACCATCCTGGCCGTGCTGTTTATGCTGGCCTTGTTGCCGGCCATGCAGGGCGCCTTCAGCCTGGCCCTGCAGGACTCCATCGAGCAGCGCCTGGCGTCGGATGTCACGACGCTGATTTCGGCTGCCCGGGTTGAAAACAATCGCCTGCTGATGCCCGCGCAGCTGCCGGACGAGCGTTTCAACCTCACCGACAGCCGCCTGCTGGGCTACATCTATGACCGCGAAGGCCATTTGGTCTGGCGGTCGCGCGCCACCCAGGAAGAAAACATCAACTACAAGCCGCGCTATGACGGGCGCGGCAACGAGTTTGCGCGGATCCGCGAGGCCAACGGCCAGGAATTTTTTGTCTATGACGTCGAGGTCAAGCTGCTGGGCGGCAAGAGCGCGGCGTTCAGTATCGTCGCCCTGCAACCGGTGCGTGAATACCAACTGACCCTCGAAGGCCTGCGGGAAAACCTCTACCTGGGCTTCGGCGCCGCCTTGCTGGTGCTGCTGACCCTGTTGTGGCTGGGCCTGACCTGGGGCCTGCAGGCGCTGCGCCGGCTGAGCCAGGAACTGGATGAAATCGAAGGCGGTACCCGGGAAAGCCTCAGCGAGCAACACCCGCGCGAGCTGCTGCGCCTGACCGGCTCCCTGAACCGGTTGCTCCACAGCGAGCGGGAGCAACGCACCCGTTACCGCGATTCCCTGGATGACCTGGCCCACAGCCTGAAAACCCCGTTGGCGGTGCTGCAAGGCGTGAGTGAAGACATGGCCCAGCGCCCCGAAGATCGGGACCAGGCCTGGGTACTGCAATCGCAGATCGAACGCATGAGCCAGCAGATCAGCTACCAATTGCAGCGCGCCAGCCTGCGTAAAAGCGGCCTGGTGCGCCACCAGGTGCGGCTGGAGCCGGTGCTGCAAAGCCTGTGCGACACGCTGGACAAGGTTTATCGCGATAAGGGCGTGAAGGTCGCCTTTGAACTGCCGGACGAATGCGACGTGCCGATCGAGAAGGGCGCCTTGCTGGAACTGCTCGGCAACCTGCTGGAGAACGCCTATCGCCTGTGCCTGAGCGAAGTGCGCATCACCTTGCAGGAAAGCCTGGAGGGCACCGAGTTGTGCATCGAAGACGATGGCCCCGGCGTGCCGCCGGACCAGCGTGCGCGCATCCTGCAGCGGGGCGAGCGGCTCGACCGCCAGCATCCGGGGCAGGGGATTGGCCTGGCGGTGGTCAAGGACATCATTGAAAGCTATGGCGCCCGGCTGACCCTTGGGGATTCACCGCTGGGTGGGGCTGCGTTCAAGATTCACTTCCCGGCCGTGTGATCTTTATTGGCTGTGCCGGCCTCTTCGCGAGCAAGCCCGCTCCCACATTCGATGGCATTCCCAAGGTGGAACTCGGTCAAATGTGGGAGCGGGCTTGCTCGCGAAGAGGCCAGTCGTACCAATACACACCTAGGTTTCTTGTGCTCTATAGGCCCCCGGCGTCAACCCGGTCCACTTCTTGAACGCCCGATGAAACGCCGACGGTTCGGAAAACCCCAGCTGCTCGGCGATTTCCTGCAACGACAAATCCGCCCGCCCCAAATGATAGATCGCAATGTCCCGGCGCAACTCATCCTTGAGCGCCTGAAAGCTGGTGCCTTCCTCCCGCAAATGCCGACGCAGGGTCTGCGGGCTGATATGCAGGTGCTGGGCGACGGCTTCGAGGTCGGGCCAGGGCGTGCGGTCGCGGCTCAATAAGCGGCGCAACTGGCTGCTAAGGCTGTCGCCTTCATCCGGCCGCGACAGCAGGTCGGCCGGGGAGCGTTCGAGGAAATGCTTGAGGGTGCGCTCGTCCTGCAACAACGGCAGGCTCAGGTAGCGGCTGGGGAACACCAGGCTGCTGGTGGGCGCTGCGAATACCTGCGGGCAGGGGAACAGCAAGTCGTACTCACCGGCGTGGGGCGGCGTCGGGTAGCTGAAGGTGGCCTGGTGCAGGCGGATGCGCTGGCCAATCAGCCAACTGCCGAGACGGTGCCAGATCACCAGCAGGCATTCGCTGAGGAAGTGATCCGGGTCCCAGAGCTGCGAATCGTCCAGGCTCAGGCGGGCCATTTCTCCTTCACGTGTCAGACGCCAGCGCGGACCCTGCGGGAATAGGCTATAAAATAATAAGCCGCGTTCCAGAGCCTTCTCCAGGGTGCGGCAGTGAATCAGCGCGTGGCACATCATGGCGAAAGTGCCGCGCTTGCTCGGGCCTTCGGCGAAGCCCAGGTATTCGTCATCCAGCGCCAGCCACAGCATTTGCAACAACTGGGTGAATTGCTCGGGGGCGATGCGGGCGCGGGGCTCGCTCAGCAGTTCCGCAGTGATGCCGACCTGCTGCAGCAGGCCCGAATAATCGTAGCCGGCCCGGCGAGCACCGCCGAGAGCGGCTCGGGCGTAGTGACTGGCGATGGTTCGTTCACGCATGAGGGGCCTCGTCCATTGAGTGGCGGATGTTAGCCACCCCGGGCGGGTGCAACAAGGCGGATATCCGCCAAATTGTAGGACGAGATCAGGCGAGCAGGCGGAAATCCGCCACTGTCTGTAGGCATAACCTTAAGCTGGAAATCGCCCGAGCGCTGATGTCTAAAGGCCTTCAGGGAGTTTCAGCAGAAGTGGCACGACGCTTGCGATACAGAGCGCAGGGAGACCGCCTCGAGCAGGCTCTCAAACAACAAATCCCTCCAGTGCAGGAGGGTTCGCAATTCAAGTGTCGTGGGCAATGGCGGATATTTGCCACACGGGACGATTGAGGAACTTTGCAATGACGACTCGTCAGCCACTGTACAAATCCCTGTATTTCCAGGTGATCGTTGCAATCGTTATCGGTATTTTGCTCGGTCACTTCTACCCGCAGACCGGCGTGGCCCTCAAGCCACTGGGTGACGGCTTTATCAAGCTGATCAAAATGGTCATCGCCCCGATCATCTTCTGCACCGTTGTCAGCGGCATCGCTGGCATGCAAAGCATGAAATCGGTCGGCAAGACCGGCGGCTACGCGCTGCTGTACTTCGAAATCGTCTCCACCATCGCCCTGCTGATCGGCCTGGTCGTGGTCAACGTCGTGCAACCGGGCGCCGGCATGCATATCGACGTGGCTACCCTGGACGCCTCCAAAGTCGCGGCCTACGTGACTGCCGGTGCCGACCAGAGCATCGTTGGCTTCCTGCTGAACGTGATCCCGAACACCATCGTTGGCGCGTTCGCTACCGGTGACATCCTGCAAGTGCTGATGTTCTCGGTGATCTTCGGTTTCGCCCTGCACCGCCTGGGTGCCTACGGCAAGCCGGTGCTGGACTTCATCGATCGTTTCGCCCACGTGATGTTCAACATCATCAACATGATCATGAAGCTCGCGCCACTCGGTGCCCTGGGCGCCATGGCGTTCACCATCGGTGCCTACGGCGTAGGTTCGCTGGTGCAGCTCGGTCAGCTGATGATCTGCTTCTACATCACCTGCATCCTGTTCGTGGTGCTGGTGCTGGGCGCCATCTGCCGCGCACACGGCTTCAGCGTCCTGAAACTGATCCGCTACATCCGTGAAGAACTGCTGATCGTACTGGGTACTTCCTCGTCCGAATCCGCACTGCCACGCATGCTGATCAAGATGGAACGTCTGGGCGCCAAGAAGTCGGTAGTCGGCCTGGTTATCCCGACTGGCTACTCCTTCAACCTGGACGGTACTTCGATCTACCTGACCATGGCTGCCGTGTTCATCGCCCAGGCGACTGACACCCACATGGACATCACCCACCAGATCACCCTGTTGCTGGTACTGCTGCTGTCGTCCAAGGGCGCTGCTGGCGTGACGGGTAGTGGTTTCATCGTACTGGCCGCTACCCTATCGGCTGTTGGCCACCTGCCGGTTGCCGGCCTGGCGCTGATCCTGGGTATCGACCGCTTCATGTCCGAAGCCCGCGCACTGACCAACCTGGTTGGCAACGCTGTTGCAACCCTGGTTGTGGCCAAGTGGGTCAAGGAACTGGACGAAGACAAGCTGAAAGTCGAACTGGCTTCCGGTGGTCGCGGTATCTCCGACACCCGTGAAGAAGACGACCTGGGCGTGGCCGAAGGCCCGGCTCCAACCGCCGTCAAGTAAGGCTGCAGCGTTTGTGAAAAACCCATCTTCGGATGGGTTTTTTTATGCCTTCGGGAAGCATCAGTCACTTCGGATGATGGTTTATGTGATTGCCGCCGACCGCCGGGTTTGCCTACTCTGTGGCCAATCGAATCGGAATCGGAGTCCGCATGTCAGGTCCCTTGGCGTCCCTCAAAGTACTGGATTTCTCCACCTTGCTGCCGGGGCCGTTCGCCTCGTTGCTGCTGGCCGACATGGGCGCCGAGGTGTTGCGCATCGAATCCCCCACACGCATGGACCTGCTGCGAGTACTGCCGCCCCATGACCAGGGCGTGTCGGCCAGCCATGCCTATCTGAACCGCAACAAACGCAGCCTGGCCCTGGACCTCAAGCAGGCCGAGGCGGTGGCGATCGTGCGGCAACTGGTGGCGGACTACGACATCGTCCTCGAGCAGTTCCGCCCCGGGGTCATGGAGCGCCTGGGCCTGGGTTACGAGGCGTTGAAGGCGATCAACCCAAAGCTGATCTACGTCTCCATCACCGGCTACGGCCAGACCGGCCCCTACAAGGATCGCGCCGGCCATGACATCAATTATCTGGCCCTGGCAGGCATTGCCAGTTACACCGGGCGCCAGGACAGCGGGCCGTTGCCCTTGGGTGTGCAGTTGGCGGATGTGGGGGGCGGCTCGTTGCACGCGGTGATCGGTTTGCTGGCGGCGGTGATTGCCCGGCAGCACAGTGGGGTGGGGCAATACCTGGACGTGAGCATGACCGACTGCGCCTTCAGCCTGAATGCCATGGCCGGCGCCGGTTACCTGGCGTGCGGCGTGGAGCCGGCGTGGGAGAACCAGGTGCTCAATGGCGGCAGTTTCTATGACTATTACCGATCGCGGGAAGGACGCTGGTTGTCGGTGGGCAGTCTGGAGCCGGCGTTTATGCAGCAGCTGTGTACGGCCCTTGGCCGCCCTGAATTGGCGGCAATGGGCCTATCGCCCAAACCCGAGCAGCAGAAAGCCCTCAAGCTGGCGCTGCAGGTCGAGTTCGAGAAACGCAGCTTTGATGAGCTGTGTGAGCTGTTTGCCGGGATTGATGCGTGTGTCGAGCCGGTGCTGAATCTGAGCGAGGCCGTTGAACACCCGCAGTTGAAAGCCCGGGAGCTGGTCAGCCAGGTGCCGCGGGGCGATGGTTCCAGCCAGGCGCAAATGGCCTGCCCGCTGAAGTTTTCCGAGGGCTTGCCGGCGGCCAGGCACATAGGCGCGGCGGTGGGCGCTCACAGCGATGAGGTGTTGGCGGAGTTGGGATTCAGTGCTCAGCAGATAGATGATCTGCGGCGTGCCAAGGTGATTCAGTAGCGCCTGGGCCGGCCCCTTCGCGAGCAAGCCCGCTCCCACATTCAACCGAGTTCCATCGTTGGAATGCGATCAAATGTGGGAGCGGGCTTGCTCGCGAAGAGGGCCATACAAGCACCACAAACCTCACTCGACGCGGCTTTCCCCGGTAAACACCAAAGTCTGCCGGCACCTGCGGCACAAATACCGCCGCCCCTGGCCCACCAACCCGTGACGCTGGGGCGAAAACGGGAAGTCACTGTCGGCACACGGACAGCGGTAGATATACCGCGTGACGCGCCGCCGCTGGATTTCATAGGTGTGGCAGCGGTCCGGCGGCAGTTCGTAAACCCCACGCATGATCAACTGCCATTCCTCGCCATGGGGCTGGATGCGCTCGCCGAACAATTGGTGGGCAATCAGGTGCGCCACTTCATGGGCGACTGTCTGTTTAAGGAAGTGTTGGCTGTTTTCACGGTACAGCTGCGGGTTGAAGCGCAGCAGGTTCTCGTGCAAATGCGCGACACCGGCCTTCTGGCCCCGCAGCTTGAGGCTGACCTGGGGGCGTTTGAAGCTTCGTTTGAAAAAGGATTCGGCTTGCAGGAAACAATCTTCGACGCGGGTATTGAGTTGCTCGGGCATGCTGTACATATCTCCAGAGATGTCCAGTATGCCGCAAACAAGGGTGTATCCGAATCTGTCAGGCGCCGAATGGTCATGCATAACGCACAAAGCCACCTTGCGGTGGCTTTTCCTGCGGGTAAACCGCGTCAGTTGGTGTAGATCGGGCCTACGCCCAGCCCCCAGACGATCACGGTAAAGGCCATGATCGCCACCAGCACCACCAGGCCTACCGCCAGTACCGAGCTGGAAAACAGGAAGCCCTCGTCCGGGTGGATGTTCATGAAGGTCGGCAGCCCCACGTACAGCAGATACACCGTGTAGCAAATGGCCGCCGTGCCCACCACCATGCCCAGCCACATATGCGGGTACAGCGCCGCCAGCCCGCCGATAAACAGCGGTGTCGCGGTGTAGGTGGCAAACGCCACGCAGCGCGCCATGCTGGGGTTGGCGTCATAGGTGCGGGCCATCCAGTGAATGAACGCGCCCATCACCGCCACGCCGCCGAGCATCGCCGCGTAGGACATGAGGGTCATCCACAACGCGCTTTCCACCGTCAGCATCACCGGGGCGCGGCTGCCGATGACCCAACCCACCTGAGTGGTACCGATAAAGGCTGAGACAGCGGGGATGGCCGCGAGAATCAGCGTGTGGGTGAGGTACATGTGGCCGATGCTTTCTTCTTTATCGCCACGAATTTCCCGCCATTCCTGATCGGGGTGGGTGAAAAGTCCCACGACGTGATGGATCATGCCAGTCACTCCTGTCGTTATTACCATCGCCCCCCAGCGGAGCGCCCACGGGCCAATTGGCCTGAAAGGTCTGGATATATGTGCGACCTTATGTCGCAGTATAGGAAGTGATGACCGGAAAAAGTGTGGGGCTTTAGAGCAAATTGCGCTGTAAACATTGGGCTTAATCGCGGCGGGGTCTGTTGATTGGAATGCGGTCAACTGTGGGGGCGGGCTTGCTCGCGAATGCGGTGGGTCAGCTAAACACCTGGCGAATGACACTTCGCGTTCGCGAGCAAGCCCTCTCCCACATTGGAACTCGGTCGTCCATCCCGGTAAAATACCCGGCTTTTCGTCACACACCTTTCGCGGATCCAAGCGCCATGGGCACTCTTACGGTCAACCAGAACAAACTGCAAAAACGCCTGCGTCGCCTGGCCGGCGAGGCAGTCGCCGATTTCAATATGATCGAAGAGGGCGACAAGGTCATGGTCTGCCTGTCCGGCGGCAAGGACAGCTACACCATGCTCGACGTGCTGATGCACCTGCAAAAGGTCGCGCCGATCAAGTTCGACATCGTCGCCGTGAACATGGACCAGAAGCAGCCGGGTTTTCCCGAGCATGTGCTGCCGGCCTACCTCAAGGAATTGGGGATCGAGTACCACATCGTCGAGAAAGACACCTATTCGGTGGTCAAGGAGCTGGTCCCGGAAGGCAAGACCACCTGCTCGCTGTGCTCGCGCCTGCGCCGTGGCACGCTCTATACGTTTGCCGACGAAATCGGCGCGACCAAGATGGCCCTGGGTCATCACCGCGATGACATCGTCGAAACCTTCTTCCTCAACATGTTCTTCAACGGCAGCCTCAAGGCCATGCCGCCCAAGCTGCGGGCCGATGACGGGCGCAACGTGGTGATCCGCCCACTGGCGTACTGCCATGAGAAGGACATCCAGGCCTACTCCGACCTCAAGCAATTCCCGATCATCCCGTGCAACCTCTGCGGCTCCCAGGAAAACCTGCAGCGCCAGGTGGTCAAGGACATGCTCCAGGATTGGGACCGCAAGACCCCGGGCCGCGTCGACAGCATCTTCCGCAGCTTGCAGAACGTGCAGCCGTCGCAGTTGGCTGACCGTAACCTGTTCGACTTCACCAGCCTGCGTATCGACGAAAGTGCGGCGTCGCGCTTCGTCAACGTAGTGAACCTCTGAGTGTTTTCACCGCTCTGACAGACGGCGCTCCTGGGCGCCGTTTTCATTTCAATCCTTAGGAGAGGGCATGCGCGATTACAAGTGGCTGCACGAATATTGTCTGAACCGGTTTGGTTCGGCGGCCGAGTTGGAAGCCCACCTGCCTGTGCCCCTGACCCCGGCGAAACTGCGCAAGATCAGCGATGACCGCTACCTGTCGACCTTGTCGCTGCGGGTGTTTCGCGCCGGCCTGAAGCACAGCGTGGTGGACGCCAAGTGGCCGGCCTTCGAGCAGGTGTTCTTTGGGTTTGACCCGGAAAAAGTCGTACTCATGGGCGCCGAGCACCTGGAGCGGCTGATGCAGGACACGCGCATCATCCGTCACCTGGGCAAGCTCAAGAGCGTGCCGCGCAATGCGCAGATGATTCTGGATATCGAGAAGGAAAAAGGCAGCTTCGGCGGGTTTATTGCCGACTGGCCGGTGACCGATATCGTCGGCCTGTGGAAGTACCTGAGCAAGCACGGCCACCAGTTGGGCGGGCTGTCGGCGCCGCGCTTTTTACGGATGGTGGGCAAGGACACGTTCGTGCCGAGCTATGACGTGGTAGCGGCGCTGAATGCGCAGAAGATCGTCGACAAGGTGCCCACCAGCCTGCGGGACCTGGCCACGGTGCAGGGCGCATTCAACCAGTGGCATGCCGAGAGCGGGCGGCCGATGTGCCAGTTGTCGATGATGCTGGCTTACACCGTGAATCATTGATACCGGGTTGATGCCATCGCAGGTAAGCCAGCTCCCACACTTGGAATGCATTCCTCTATGGGAGCTGGCTTGCCTGCGATAGCGGCAGGTCAGGCACTACAAAAGCATCAGGCAGGCAATCCTTCCCCCGCCAACCGCCGATTCAGCTGATGCCGGTACCGCACATACATCAACGCCGTGCAGAACACCGCCAGGCTCGCCAGCATCTCGAGCACACCAAACCACTGCCGGTTCGGGTCATAGGCCGCCAGCGCGCCCTTGATGAAATACAGGTTCACCACAAAGCACATCCATGAATGCCCGCGCGCGCTGCCCAGGATCATCCCCGGCGCCAGCAACAGCAGCGGCACCAATTCGATCAGCAGAATCACCCACGGCCGCGCGCCATGCAGATCGGCGAACGCCAGGTAGTAGGCACACAGCAGCCCCACCAATCCCAGGAACGCCAGCAGGCTCAACGCCCGCATCGCCTTGACCCGTGGCTCCAGCCAGGCCTGGGGCGGCAGTAGCTTAGGCTTCCTGGCCACGGCCGTTCTCCAGTAGCGCAGCGGTCTTCGCCAGGCGCAGGCCGAGTGCGCGGCACAGGGCGATCTCGTGTTGATCCAGTGCGCGCTTGCCGTCGGCACCGGAATGGTGGCTGGCGCCATAAGGCGTACCACCGCCCTTGGTGTCGAGCAGCGCCTGTTCACTGTAGGGCAGTCCGGTGATCAGCATGCCGTGGTGCAGCAGCGGCAGCAGCATCGACATCAGTGTGGTCTCCTGGCCGCCGTGCAGGCTGGCGGTGGAGGTGAACACACCTGCCGGCTTGCCGACCAGGGCGCCGGTCAGCCACAGGTTGCTGGTGCCGTCGAGAAAGTACTTGAGCGGCGCGGCCATGTTGCCGAAACGGGTCGGGCTGCCCAGCGCCAGGCCTGCGCAGTTCTTCAGGTCGTCGAGGCTGCAGTACAGCGGGCCGTCGACCGGAATGTCCGGCGCCACGGCCTCGCATTCACTGGAGATGGCCGGCACGGTGCGCAGCCGCGCCTCAAGCCCGGCTTGCTCGATGCCCCGGGCAATCTGCCGGGCCATTTCGCTGACTGAACCGTTGCGGCTGTAATACAACACCAGCACATACGGCGCACTCACGAAACCAGCTCCAGGATGTTCTCCGGTGGGCGGCCGATCACGGCCTTGTCGGCGGTGGCGAGGATCGGACGCTCCATCAGTTTCGGATGAGCGGCGATGGCAGCGATCAACTGTGCTTCGCTGAGGCTGGTGTCAGCCAGGTTGAGGGTTTTATATTCGTCCTCGCCGGTACGCAGCAGTTGCCGCGCGCTGATGTTCAGCTTGCCCAGCAGGGCCTGCAATTGCGCGGCGTCGAGCGGGGTTTCCAGGTAGCGCACCACCGTCGGTGTGAGGCCACGGGCTTCCAGCAGTTCGAGCGCACCGCGGGATTTCGAGCAGCGCGGGTTGTGATAAAGCGTCAGATCGGTCATGTGCGGGTCGCATCTTGCGTAAGGTGGCGGGTATTCTACCCGCGCTGCGCCGCGTCCTTAAACCATGAGAGGCGATAGGCCGCAGCCAACGTTCATTTTTACGAAGGATTACCCCATGACGAGGCGACTGTTAGGCGCATTGGCAATCATCGGCACACTGCTGCTCAGCGGCTGTGGCAATGATTATGGCGTTGACCAATATGGTCAGAAAGTGGCCGCCGAACGCCTGGACAAGCAATGGCTGGTGGTTAACTACTGGGCCGAATGGTGTGGCCCGTGCCGTACCGAAATCCCGGAACTCAACGCCTTGGCCGAACAGCTCAAGGGCCAGTCGGTGGGGGTGTTCGGGGTGAATTTCGACAACGTCCAGGGTGAAGAGCTCAAGAGCGCCAGCGAGAAGCTGGGCATCAAGTTCACCGTACTGGCGCAGAACCCGGACGGGATCTTCGACATTCCCCGCAGTGAAGCCCTGCCGGTGACCTACATCATTGATGACAAGGGCAAGGTGCGCGAGCAACTGATGGGTGAGCAGACGGCGGAAGGGGTGTTGGCCAAGCTCAAGGCGTTGCGCGGATAAAAAATGTGGGAGCGGGCTTGCTCGCGAATGCGGTGTGACAGTCACCGGATACATCGACTGATCCACCGCTTTCGCGAGCAAGCCCGCTCCCACATTTAGACCTGCTGCGCCTTACAGATCAGCCTTCTTCCAGCCACAACCGCAACGGCTTGCCATCCGCCGGCCAGAAGCGGGTCTGTTCGATCGGCGAAATGTCCCAGCGCTGCACGCCCTGCAGGGCCTGGAAGAAGCGGTGCTCCTGCTCCATCAGCGCTTCGGCGCAGAGTTTGCGGGTGCTGCCGACCTTGCCGAAGCTCAGCTTGTCGCCGTCCAGGGTGTAGGGCGCAAACCAATGGTTGCAGCCACCATTGCCATAGGCCCGGCCATCGGCACCGAGGGTCACGGTCAGGTGGGCGTAATCCATCAGCGGCCGCTCACCGATCCATTCCACCACGTAGCTGTGATCCTGCTTGAGCTTGACCTCGTCGCTGGCGCAGCCCGCCAGGCCTGCACCCAGCACGGCCAGCATCAGCAGGGCTTTCATTGCGCGGCCTGCTGGCATTTCGGGCAGCGGTGCTTGTCACCCAGGGTGGCCCAGCCCAACTCGGTAACCCGTGCAGTGGCGGCCGGTTGCAGCGGCTCCTTGGTCAGCTTGGTTTCCACCGCGAATTCAAACTCCAGCACGTTGTCGCAGCTGTCGCAGTTGACCTTCCAGGTGTGAATCTCCAGTTCGCCGAATTTCGGCCCCTGGGCCATGGCGACCCACTGGCCCGCCGGGCGGATGGAGTAGCGCGCATCGCCTTCGACGGTCAGGCGCATCGACAGGGTTTTGCTGCCGCGCAGGGTGACGATCAGAACGTCGCCGTTCTTGATCGAGCCACCGTTGCCGGTGACTTGATAACGGCCCGGCACCAGGGCCCGGCATTCGATCAGGGTGTGATGCGGGCTCAGCAAGCTGAAGCGGAAATCGTGTTCGGCCATGGATCCTCCAAATAGGCGCGGCATCCTATCATGCGCCGCTACCCATCATGGCGCGGCTATGTGACCGCTGATCATCCTTCGACGAGGTTTTGCGCCTGCCCGCCAGCCCACGCCGCGATGTTGGCCAGGGTGGTGCCGGCAATCGCCCCCAGCGCCTCGTGGGTCAGGAAGGCCTGATGCGCGGTGATGATCACATTGGGGAAGGTCAGCAGGCGCGCCAATACGTCGTCTTGCAGGGGCAGGTCCGAGCGGTCTTCGAAAAACAGCTGGGCCTCTTCTTCATACACATCCAGCCCCAGATAGCCGAGCTGGCCGTCCTTGAGCGCGTCGATCAGCGCCGGGGTGTCCACCAGGCCGCCGCGCCCGGTGTTGATGAGCATCGCGCCGGGCTGCATATGGGCGAGGCTTTGGGCGTTGATCAGGTGTTTGCTGTCCGCCGTCAGCGGGCAATGCAGGCTGATGACCTGTGACTCGCCCAGCAACTGCGGCAGGCTCACATACCGGGCGCCAAGGGCCTCGACCTGCGGATTGGGGTAGGGGTCGTAGGCCAGCAGTTGGCAGCCGAACCCGGCCATGATCTTGGCGAATGTGGCGCCGATCTGCCCGGTGCCGACCACGCCGACGGTCTTGCCCACCAGGTCGAACCCGGTCAGGCCGTGCAGGCTGAAGTCACCGTCGCGGGTACGGTTGTAGGCGCGGTGCAGGCGGCGATTGAGGGCCAGGATCAACGCGACCGCATGTTCGGCCACCGCATGGGGCGAGTAGGCCGGCACCCGCACGATGGTCAGGCCCAGGCGCTTGGCGGCGGGCAGGTCGACATGGTTGTAGCCGGCGGAACGCAGGGCGATCAGGCGGGTGCCGCCGCTGGCCAACTGCTCCAGCACCGGGGCGCTGAGGTCATCGTTGATAAAGGCGCAGACCACTTCGTGGTGTTCGGCCAGGGCCACGGTGTCGAGGTTCAGCCGGGCCGGCTGGAATTGCAGCTGCATGCCTTCGGGCAGCGGTTGGGCGAGAAAGCTGTCGCGGTCGTAGGTCTGGCTGCTGAAGAGGATGATGCGCATCAAATATTCCTTCTTGATGATGGAAAGCTGATTTTGTGGCGAGGGGGCTTGTCTGTGGTGAGTGAGCTTGTTGTGGGGAGAGAGCTTGCTGTGGCGAGGGAGCTTGCTCCCGCTGGGCTGCGCAGCGGCCCCAAAATCCTGGGAGCGCTTCGCACTCCAGCGGGAGCAAGCTCCCTCGCCACAGCAAGCTCCTCACCCCAGCAAGCTGCTTCGCCACATTGCCCCGAAAGTTTACGCGCTGACTCGCGCCTCGCTGGCCAGCCGGGCAATCGCCATGTCCAGTTCATCCAGGGCCGGC
The DNA here is from genome assembly GCF_013386315.1 of Pseudomonas sp. P7779. Taxonomy (NCBI): domain Bacteria; kingdom Pseudomonadati; phylum Pseudomonadota; class Gammaproteobacteria; order Pseudomonadales; family Pseudomonadaceae; genus Pseudomonas; species Pseudomonas sp. P7779. Next base: position 89,665 of record NZ_JACARZ010000003.1, read on the forward strand.
ATGGCCTTGGCGTCGTCCTGCTTGAGCAGGGTCTCGGCCCGTTGGCAGGCCGCACGCAGTTGCGGCACGCCGCAATACCGGGTGGCGCCGTGCAGGCGGTGCACCCGTTCGATCAGGGCGTTGCGGTCATTGGCGTCACGGGCGACGCGAATCGCTTCACGGTCCGCTTCCAGCGAGGCCAGCAGCATCGCGAGCATGTCTGCCGCCAGATCCGCCTTGCCGGCCGCCAGGCGCAAACCTTCTTCATGGTCCAGCACCGGCAATTGCGTGGCATGCCCGAAACTTTCGGTGCCACGGTCCGGGCCCTGGTTGCGCAGGGCCAGCCCGGTCCATTTCAACACCACCTGGGCCAGTTGCCGTTCGCTGATGGGTTTGGTCAGGTAATCATCCATGCCGCTTTGCAGCAGGGCGCGTTTTTCGTTGGCCATCGCATGGGCCGTCAGCGCGACGATGGGCAGCGGTGTGCCATGGCGTTCGCTTTCCCACGTGCGGATTGCCTCGGTGCTCTGGCGACCGTCCATCCCCGGCATCTGCACGTCCATCAGCACCAGGTCGAAGGCTTCCTGCTTCACTGCCTCGATGGCCGAGTAACCGCTTTCCACCGCCTGGACCTTGGCGCCCATGTCTTCCAGCAGGGTTTGCACCAGCAGCAGGTTGGCCGGGTTGTCGTCGACACACAGCACCCGCGGCGCGCGGCTGGACAGGGGCTCGCCGGGTTCGCTGCGCAGCGGGCGCGGGCTGATCAGGTCGGCCAGGGCGCGACGCAGTTTGCGGGTGCACGCGGGCTTGGCCTGCAACTGGCTGTTGGGGTTGGGCACCGAGGGGTTGAACAGCAGCTGTTCGGTGGTCGGGCACAACACCAGTACCTTGCAGCCCAGGTGTTCGAGGTCCCACAGGTGCTGGTTCAAACGCTCCGGCGGAATGTCATTGGCGGTGATGCCCAGCACGGCCAGGTCAATCGCCTGTTCGGTCTGGTGGGCGCTGGTGATGCCGTTGGTCAGGCTTTCCAGGCTGTTGAACGGGGTGACTTCCAGGCCGCAGTCTTCCAGCTGATGTTGCAGGGCCTGGCGCGCCAGCTCGTGGTTTTCCAGCACCGCCACGCGCCGGCCCAGCAGCGGCGCGGAGGGCAGGTCTTCGATATCGTCACGGGTTTTCGGCAGGTTCAGGCTGATCCAGAATTCCGAGCCTTCTCCCGGCGTGCTGTCGACGCCGATCTCACCGCCCATCTGTTCGATCAGGCGCTTGGAAATCACCAGTCCAAGGCCGGTCCCGCCGGGTTGGCGTGACAGCGAATTGTCCGCCTGGCTGAACGCCTGGAACAGCGCCCGCACATCCTGGTTCGACAGGCCGATGCCGGTGTCCTGCACGCTGATGCGCAGTTGTACGCTGTCTTCCTGTTCGTCTTCAATCATGGCGCGGGCAACGATGGTGCCTTCGCGGGTGAACTTGATCGCGTTGCTCACCAGGTTCGTGAGGATCTGCTTGAGCCGCAGCGGGTCACCCACCAAGGCGAGCGGCGTGTCGCGGTAGACCAGGCTCACCAGCTCCAGCTGTTTGGCGTGGGCGGCCGGGGCGAGGATGGTCAGGGTGTCTTGCAGCAAGTCCCGCAGGTTGAACGGGATGCTGTCGAGCACCAGCTTGCCGGCCTCGATTTTCGAGAAGTCGAGGATTTCGTTGATGATGCCCAGCAGGTTATCGGCGGATTTTTCGATGGTGCCCAGGTAATCCAGTTGGCGCGGTGACAGTTCGCTTTTCTGCAACAAATGGGTGAAACCAAGGATGCCGTTCAACGGCGTGCGGATTTCATGGCTCATGTTGGCCAGAAACTCCGACTTGATGCGGCTGGCTTCCAGGGCTTCCTTGCGGGCCAGGTCCAACTCGATGTTCTGGATCTCGATGGTTTCGAGGTTTTGCCGCACGTCTTCGGTGGCCTGGTCGATGCTGTGTTGCAATTCTTCCTGGGCGTTTTGCAGGGTCTCGGCCATGCGGTTGATGCCCGAGGCCAGGTGATCCAGCTCCTGGCTACCCAGGGGTGGCAAGCGGGTTTCGAGATTGCCGTCCTTGAGTTGCGCGACGGCCTGTTTGATCAGGCCGATCGGTGAGTTGATCGTACGGCTGATGCGCAAGGCGAGGGCTGCCGTGCAGATCAGGCCGATGGCGATCAGCAGCAGGCTGGCGAACAGGCTGCGGTAGCCACGCAGCAACATGCCGTTGTGGGACAGTTCCAGCTCGACCCAGCCGAGCAGGCGGTCGGATTCATCCGGGATCAGTTCACCGGCGAGGTTGCGATGGCGGCCGAACACCGGCAGCAGATAACGGGTGGCGTCATTGCCGGTGCGCTGCAACAGGTGCGAACTGTTGCCGATGGGCGGCTGGTTGAGCATGGTCGGCCCGGCGTGGGCCAGGGGCGTGCGGTCGGGCCCGAGGAACGATACGGCGCGCACATCGGTTTGTTCCAGGGACTGGGTGGCGATGCGTTCCAGCAGGTCGGTGTTCCTGGTGCCGAGGGCCGGGGCCACCAGCGGCGCCAGTTGCTCGGCGATCATCTCGCCGCGTTGCAGCAACTGCGACTGCAACTCCGAAAGCTGCATCCAGGTGAAGTACCCGCCCAGCAGCAACGCCATCAGGCTGGTAGGCAATAAGGTCAGCAACAGTACGCGGCCTTTTATCCCCATTCTTTTAAGCACGCCACTCTCCTGCTACCACACTGTTGTCGAATTCCACGCAGGCATCCGGCCCGCGCCACCTGCGCAGTGTAGCCATTTGCGCGGCGGGGAATCTTGCAAAATTAATGACCTGAGGCAAACCTTGGGCCGCCGGACGCCCGGCGGCGGTTGCTCATGGGGGGGCAATCTTGAATAATCAGTCATTGAGAATGACTTGCAGACGCTAATGAATCCCGCAGCACTTGGCTTACCCAGTATCCTGGCGATTGAAGACGATCCTGTGCTTGGCGCCTATGTCCATGAGCAATTGGGCCTCTGTGGCTTCCAGGTGACCTGGTGCCAGAATGGCCAGCAGGGCCTGCAAATGGCCCGCGATCAGCGCTTCGACGTGGTGTTGATGGACATCCTGCTGCCGGGCATGGACGGGTTGTCGGTGCTCACGCATTTGCGCCAGAGCCATTCGATGCCGGTGATCCTGATGTCGGCCCTGGGGGCCGAAGCCGATCGCATCAGCGGTTTTCGCCTGGGGGCCGACGATTACCTGCCCAAGCCGTTCAGCATGGCCGAGTTGCGGGTGCGCATCGAAGCGATCCTGCGCCGGGTCGCCCTGGACCGGCGGCCGTTGCCGGCCCTGGCGGCGGTGCGCGGCGATGCCCGCAGCCTGCGTTTCGATGACGAGCTGTGTGATGTGTTTCACCGGGAGCAGTGGGCCGGCCTGACCCGCAGCGAATATCGCCTGTTGGAAACCCTGCACCGCAACGCCGAAGAAGTCCTCAGCAAAGCCTTCCTCTACCAGCATGTGTTCCAGCGCAGCTATGCGCCCCATGACCGCAGCCTGGACATGCACATCAGCCAGATTCGTCGCAAGCTCAAGGCTGTCGGCTACAGCGAGCGGGAAGTGCGCACGGTGTGGGGCAAGGGCTATGTGTTGAGCGGTCACGATGACGGGCTTTAAAGCCGCGTTCAAACGGCTGCCGGGCAAGCATTCGTTATTCTGGAAACTGGCCTGCCTGCTGATCGCGTTTTGCTTGCTGATGATCTGGCTCAGTTGGTCATGGGGCCGGTATATGGAAGAGCAGAATGCCTTTCTGTCCAGCGAGGCCCGCGCCACCCTGAGCGGTTATGCCGCTGGCGCGGAACTGGCCTGGAACAAGGGCGGCAACGCCGGTGTGGACGAATGGTTGCACACCCTGGGCCAGCGCGAGCGCACCTGGGTGGGGGTCATCGGCAACGACCTGCAATCCCTGAGCAGCTACCCACTGACGGACAAGGAGAGCCAGCGCCTGACCTTCCTGCGCGGCCTGGACTGGCCCGTCAGCCGGCATGCCAAGGGCCTGCCGTGGTTGAAAATCCCGTTCCCGCTCGACCCGGGTGCGGGCTCCCTGGTGATCGAGTTGCCGCGGCGTTTCATGCCCGGGCAAAACCAGCTGTTCTGGCGGATCGTCACCAATGGCGTGATTCCCGGCCTGTTCACCCTGCTGCTGTGCATCGGCCTCTACCGGCTGTTGATCATGCCTCTCAACCACCTGCGAGAGCAGGCCAACGCCTGGCGTGCCGATCAACTGGGCACCCGGCTTTCCCGCGACACCACCAGCCGCCAGGATGAACTGGGGGAATTGGGCCGCGCGTTTGACCAGATGTCTGAACGCCTGCAAGGCACCGTGGCCCTGCAACAGCAACTGCTGCGGGATTTGTCCCATGAGTTGCGCACACCGTTGAGCCGCCTGCGTGTGGCCAGTGACAGCGAGCAGGACCTGACCCAGCTGCGCGAGCGCCTCGGGAGGGAAATCGACGGCATGCAGCGCCTGGTGGACGACACCCTGCAACTGGCCTGGCTCGACACCGAACGCGCGCCGTTGCCCAAGGAAGACATCCAGGTGCAGGCGCTGTGGGACATGCTCCGGGAAAACGCCTGTTTTGAAAGTGGCTGGCCGGCTTCACGCTTGCAGTGCGAGCTGGGGGCCGACTGCTGGGTGCGCGGTCATCTGAACCTGCTGGCCCAGGCATTGGAGAACATCCTGCGCAATGCCATCCGGCACTCTGCGCAAGACGGAACGGTGCAATTGGGCGGGCAGCGTGAGGGGGATCACTGGCACTTGTGGCTGGAAGACCAGGGCGGCGGGATCGATGAGGTGGAGTTGGAGCGAATCTTTGCGCCATTCACCCGACTGGACGGCTCAAGGCCCGGCGACGGCGGCTTTGGCCTGGGCTTGAGCATTGCGCGCAACGCTGTGCAGCGTCAGGACGGCAGCCTGTGGGCGGAAAATACCGGCCAGGGTTTGCGTGTGCACATGCGCTTGCTGGCGCGCTAACGGTTACAACCTGCGCTGTTTGCGTTTTTTCCACTGGCGGGCCACCCACCAGCGCCAATAGCCCATGGTCAGGCAATAACCCAGCACCGCCATCACCAGCCCCAGTACTACCGAGCCCAGCAGGAACGGTTGCCACAGCGTCGACAACTGCCCGCTGATCCATTCCCAGGTCAGCTCGTCGGGCATGCTGCGGGGTGGCACATTCATCAGCCAGGCCCCGGTCATGTAGGTGCAGAAAAACACCGGCGGCATGGTAATCGGGTTGGTCAGCCAGACCAGGCTCACGGCAATCGGCATGTTGCCGCGCACGCTGATGGCGAGGACCGCTGCCAGCAGCATCTGCAAGGGAATGGGGATGAATGCCGCGAACAGGCCAACGGCCATGGCCCGCGCGACCGAGTGCCGATTGAGGTGCCAGAGATTCGGGTCATGCAGCAACTTGCCGAGAAAGCGTAAGGACTTGTGTTCCCGAATGCTGGTCGGATCGGGCATGTACCGTTTGAATAAGCGCCGTGGCATAAGGGGTCCAGGTCAGTTCGAGGGGCAAGTATGCCCGCATTCCACGAACGTGAAATTCAGACTTTGTGACAAATAATAATAGGCCACACCGCTAGCCCGGCTAAGACTCAATGGGTCGCTTTCAAGGAAAGATCCATGAGAACAGGGATGTTCGCACTCGCGCTGGGGCTGCTCGCCTTGCGTTTTTTACCCGCGTTGCCGTCCGGCGGCTGGCTGTTGCTGATGCCGGTGCTGGCCCTGATGCTGTTGCCTTTTCGTACCTATCCGCTGGGGTTTTTCCTGCTTGGCCTGGGCTGGGCATGCCTCAGCGCGCAGTGGGCGCTGGATGACCGGTTGGCCCCGCATCTGGATGGCCAGACCCGCTGGGTGGAAGGGCGTGTCAGCGGGTTACCGCAGCAGATGGGCGACGGTGTGCGCTTCGAACTGACCGACAGCCGGTCACGCAAGGACCTGCTTCCCAAGCGCATTCGCGTGTCCTGGCGCGGCGGCCCACCGGTTAAGAGCGGTGAGCGCTGGCGACTGGCGGTGACTCTCAAGCGTCCTTCCGGATTGCTCAATGCCGATGGCTTTGACTATGAAGCCTGGCTGCTGGCCCAGCGGATTGGCGCCACCGGCTCGGTCAAGGACGGCCAACTGCTGGCACCGCCACGACATGCCTGGCGCGACGGGATTCGCCAGCGGCTGCTGGCAGTGGATGCCCAGGGGCGAGAGGCGGGCCTGGCGGCGCTGGTGCTCGGCGATGGTTCCGGGTTGGCCGCCGAGGATTGGCGGGTCCTGCAAGCCACTGGCACCGTGCATTTACTGGTGATATCCGGGCAGCACATCGGCCTGCTGGCGGGGTTGATCTATGGCCTGGTCGCCGGGCTTGCGCGCTACGGGGGGTGGCCAAAACCTTTGCCGTGGCTGCCCTGGGCCTGCGGCCTGGCGTTTGCTGCGGCGCTGGGCTACGGCCTGCTGGCAGGTTTCGAGGTGCCGGTGCAACGGGCCTGCGTGATGGTGGGCCTGGTGTTGCTGTGGCGTCTGCGGTTTCGTCACCTGGGAATCTGGTGGCCGCTGTTGCTGGCGCTGGACGCGGTGCTGATCCTCGAACCGCTGGCCAGCCTGCAGCCGGGGTTCTGGTTGTCTTTTGCGGCTGTTGCGGTGCTGATTTTGGCGTTCAGTGGCCGATTGGGCCCCTGGCCCTTGTGGCAAGCCTGGACCCGCGCCCAATGGATGATTGCCATCGGCCTGTTTCCGCTGCTGCTGGTGCTCGGCCTGCCCATCAGCCTGAGCGGGCCGCTGGCCAACCTGGTTGCGGTGCCGTGGATCAGCCTGGTGGTGCTGCCCCTGGCCTTGCTGGGTACGGTGTTATTGCCGCTGCCTTATATAGGAGAGGGGTTGTTATGGCTGGCGGGCGGCACACTGGACGGGCTGTTCAAGGCCTTGGCGCTGCTGGCGCAGTACTTGCCGGCCTGGATACCGGCGCAAGTGCCCATTGGCTATTGGCTGGTGAGCCTGCTGGGGGCGGTGCTGTTATTGCTGCCCAAGGGCGTCCCGTTTCGGCTGCTGGGCTGGCCGATGTTGCTGCTGGCAGTGTTCCCGCCGCGGGAGTCGATACCTCATGGGCTGGTCGAGGTGGTGCAGCTGGATGTCGGCCAGGGGGTGGCGATCATCCTGCGTACCCGCAACCATGTACTGCTGTATGACGCCGGGCCGCGCTCCGGTGAGTTCGATCTTGGCGCGCGTGTCGTATTGCCTGCGTTGCGCAAGCTGGGGGTCGCAGAGCTGGACGTGATGCTGCTCAGTCATGCCGATGCCGATCATGCCGGCGGCGCGTTGGCCGTCGCCCATGGGTTGCCGGTCAAGCGTGTGGTGGGCGGTGAGACGGCACGGCTGCCGGCCTCGCTCGGTACCCAGGCGTGTGTCAGCGGCGAGCAGTGGGAGTGGGACGGCGTGAGGTTCGAGCTATGGCAATGGCCTGATGCGACGGACGGTAACCAGATGTCCTGCGTGTTGCGGGTGCAGGCCAATGGCGAGCGCTTGTTGCTGACCGGGGATATTGACCATGACGCCGAGCGGGCATTGCTGGCCACTCCCATGGGCGCTCCTGTCGATTGGCTGCAAGCGCCGCACCACGGCAGCCGCAGCTCGTCGTCATGGGCCTTTCTACAGCGCCTGGCACCCAAGGCCGTGTTGATTTCCCGGGGGCGCAGCAATGGGTTTGGCCACCCGCATCCACAGGTGCTGGAGCGTTACCAGGCCATGGGCAGCGCGATTTATGACAGTGCCGAGCAAGGCGCACTCCGCCTGCAACTGGGCACGTTCCAGCCGCCGCTGGCCGCGCGCAGCCAGCGGCGTTTCTGGCGCGAGCGCCCGCCGCAAAACAGCGTTACCAAAGAGCGGCCCCTGCGTCAGGATGCTCTGGGGCAGGCCAGCCCTTCCACCGGACCCTTATGGTAAAGTGGCGCACTTTTTCGAGGGGACATTCACTGTGTGGGAATTGGTCAAATCCGGCGGCTGGATGATGTTGCCGATCATTTTGAGTTCCATCGCCGCACTCGGCATCATCGCCGAACGCCTATGGACCCTGCGTGCCAGCCGTGTAACGCCTGACCACCTGCTGGGCCAGGTCTGGGGCTGGATCAAGAACAAGCAGCTCGACAAGACAAAACTCAAGGAACTGCGCGCCAACTCGCCCCTGGGTGAAATCCTCGCCGCCGGCCTCGCCAACTCCAAGCACGGTCGCGAGATCATGAAGGAGTGCATCGAAGAGGCCGCCGCCCGGGTCATCCATGAGCTGGAGCGCTACATCAATGCCCTGGGCACCATCGCCGCCATGGCACCGTTGCTCGGCCTGCTCGGTACGGTGCTGGGCATGATCGATATTTTCAGCTCATTCATGGGGTCGGGCATGACCACCAACGCCGCAGTGCTGGCCGGTGGTATTTCCAAGGCCTTGATCACCACGGCGGCGGGCCTGATGGTCGGTATTCCTTCGGTGTTCTTCCACCGTTTCCTGCAACGGCGCATCGACGAACTGGTGGTGGGCATGGAGCAGGAAGCCATCAAGCTGGTGGAAGTGGTACAGGGCGACCGTGACGTGGACCTGGTTGAGGGCAACGCGTGAAATTTCGTCGCAAGCAACGGGAAAACGTCGATATCAACCTGGCGTCGTTGATCGACGTGGTGTTTATCCTGCTGCTGTTTTTTGTCGTCACCACCACCTTTACCCGGGAAACCCAGCTGCGCGTCGACCTGCCGGAAGCCGTCAGCGGTTCGCCGGCGGAAGACCAGCAGGCCAAGCAACTGGACATCGCCATCAGCGCCGATGGCGTGTTCTCGGTGAATAACCAGTTGCTGGAGAAAAACGACCTGGCCAGCCTGATGGAAGCGCTGCAAAAAGAGTCTGGTGGGGACACTAACTTGCCACTGTCCATCAGCGCCGATGGCAACACCAAGCACCAGGCCGTCATCACGGCGATGGACGCTGCCGGCAAGCTCGGCTTCAGCCATTTGCGCATGACCACCGTCGAGGCGGCGAGCCAACCCTGATGGCCATGACTGATCGTTTGCTCAAGGCCTGGTACGAAGGCCATCCTGCACTTGCGTTATTGCAGCCGCTGGAATCCCTCTATCGCCGGGTGGTGCAGCGCAAGCGCGCACGGTTCCTGGCGGGCGAGGGCGAGATCTATCAGTCGCCGGTGCCGGTCGTGGTGGTAGGCAATATCACGGTGGGCGGCACCGGCAAGACGCCCATGATTCTCTGGCTGATCGACCGTTGCCAGCGCAGTGGTTTGCGCGTCGGTGTGGTCAGCCGCGGTTATGGCGCCAAGCCGCCACAGTTTCCATGGCGCGTAGAGGCCGATCAAACCGCTGCGGTGGCGGGGGACGAACCCTTGCTGATCGTGCAGCGCAGCGGCGTGCCGCTGATGATCGACCCCGACCGCAGCCGCGCCGTGAAGGCGCTGTTGGCCAGCGAAACCCTCGACCTGATCCTCTCCGACGACGGCCTGCAACATTACCGCCTGGCCCGTGATCTGGAACTGGTGTTGATTGACGCCGCCCGCGGGCTGGGTAACCGTCGCTGCCTGCCGGCGGGGCCGTTGCGTGAGCCGGTCGAGCGTTTGCAGAGCGTCGATGCGCTGCTTTACAACGGCGCAGGTTCTGACCGTGACGACGGCTTTGCCTTCCGTCTGTTGCCTGCCGCGCTGGTCAACCTGCATTCCGGCGAGCGTAAACCCGTCGAACACTTCGCGGTGGGGCAGCAGGTACATGCGGTGGCCGGCATCGGCAACCCGCAACGTTTCTTCAACACCCTTGAAACGCTACACTGGCGCCCAATACCCCATGCTTTTGCCGACCACGCGCCGTACAGCGCCGAGGTCTTGAATTTCACGCCGGCACTGCCGTTGGTCATGACTGAAAAGGACGCGGTGAAGTGCCGCGCCTTTGCCAGGCCCGACTGGTGGTACCTTGCGGTGGACGCGGCACCGTCACCGGCGTTTATCGCCTGGTTCGACACGCAGTTGATGCGCTTGCTGCCCGCTCGCCTTTTGCCTTAAAACGCTGCTCTCCAGGACATACTCATGGACACCAAACTGCTCGATATCCTCGCTTGCCCGATCTGCAAGGGGCCGCTCAAGCTCAGCGCCGACAAAACCGAGCTGATCAGCAAGGGCGCCGGCCTGGCGTACCCGATTCGTGATGGCATTCCGGTAATGCTCGAAAGCGAAGCCCGCACCCTGACCACCGACGAGCGCCTGGATAAATGACCACCGCCTTCACCGTTGTCATCCCGTCCCGCTACGCCTCCACCCGCCTGCCCGGCAAGCCGCTGCAACTGATCGGCAACAAGCCGATGATCCAGCTGGTGTGGGAACAGGCCTGCAAAAGCAGCGCCGAAAGGGTAGTGGTGGCCACCGACGATCCGCGCATCATCGAGGCCTGCAAAGGCTTTGGTGCCGAAGCGGTGCTGACCCGTGAAGACCACAACTCCGGTACCGACCGCCTGGCCGAAGTGGCCACAAAGCTGGGCCTGGCGGCGGACGCCATCGTGGTCAATGTGCAAGGTGACGAGCCGTTGATTCCGCCCAGCGTGATCGATCAGGTGGCGGCCAACCTGGCAGCCCATGGCGAAGCGCGCATGGCGACCCTGGCCGAGCCGATTGAAGACATCGAGACCCTGTTCAACCCCAACGTGGTGAAAGTGGTCAGCGACATCAATGGCCTGGCGCTGACCTTCAGCCGCTCCACCTTGCCGTGGGCGCGGGATGCGTTCGCCAAACAGCCTGACGTGCTGCCGGCTGGCGTGCCGTACCGTCGCCACATCGGCATCTACGCCTACCGCGCCGGTTTCCTGCACGACTTCGTGAGCTGGGGCCCGTGCTGGCTGGAAAATACCGAATCCCTGGAACAACTGCGTGCCCTGTGGCACGGCGTGCGCATTCATGTGGGCGATGCCCTGGAAGCGCCGCCGGCGGGCGTCGACACCCCTGAAGACCTCGAGCGCGTCCGTCGCCTTCTGGGGGCCTGATGCAGGTTCTGTTCGTCTGCCTGGGCAACATCTGCCGTTCGCCCACGGCCGAAGGCGTTCTGCGCCACAAATTGCGCGAAGCCGGCCTGGCCGATCAGGTTGAAGTGGCCTCTGCCGGTACCGGTGATTGGCACGTCGGCAACCCACCGGACAAGCGCAGCCAGCGTGCAGCGCTGCAACGCGGCTACGACCTGTCGGCCCAGCGTGCACAACAGGTGTCGCGTGCCGACTTTTCCCGCTACGACCTGATCCTCGCCATGGACCAGAGCAACCTGCGCAACCTCAAGGCCATGCAGCCGGCTCAGGGCAAGGCGGACCTGGACCTGTTCCTGCGCCGCTACGACTCGGTGGTGGATGAAGTGCCGGACCCGTACTACGAAGGTGACCAGGGCTTTGAAACTGTCCTCGACCTGATCGAGCGCGCCTGTGACCTGTTGGTGATTGAATTGAAGGGCCGGTTATGACTTTGCAGGTACGGGCACAGGTTTCGCTCAAGCCGTTCAACAGCTTTGGTATCGACGTGCGTGCCCGGCTGTTTGCCGAGGCCCACAATGACGCCGACGTGCGTGAGGCCCTGGCCTGTGCCGCCGAGCAACAACTGCCGTTGCTGGTGATTGGCGGTGGCAGCAACTTGCTGTTGACCCGGGATATTGACGCACTGGTGCTGCGCATGGCCAGCCAGGGCATCCGGGTGTTGCACGACGATGGCGTGCAGGTCGTGGTTGAGGCCGAAGCGGGCGAAGCCTGGCATCCGTTTGTGCTGTGGACCCTGGCCAAGGGCTTTTCCGGCCTGGAAAACCTCAGCCTGATTCCCGGAACGGTCGGCGCCGCACCGATGCAGAACATCGGCGCCTACGGTGTAGAGATCAAGGATGTATTCAGCGGCCTGACCGCCCTTGATCGCCAGACCGGCGAACTACGGGATTTCAGCCTGGCCGAGTGCAACTTTGCCTACCGCGACAGCCTGTTCAAGCACGAAGTGGGGCGCTGGCTGATCCTGCGGGTGCGTTTTGCCCTGAGCCGCGCCGTGCATCTGAAACTTGAATACGGGCCGGTGCGACAGCGCCTGACCGAGCAAGGCATCGCGCAGGCCACGCCCAGCGATGTCAGCCGCGCGATTTGCAGCATTCGTAGCGAGAAACTGCCCGACCCGGCGGTGCTCGGCAATGCGGGGAGTTTCTTCAAGAACCCGCTGGTGTCCCAGGCACTGGCTGCCGAGTTGCAGCGTCAATACCCGGACCTGGTGGCTTACCCCCAGGCCGACGGGCAGATGAAACTGGCCGCCGGCTGGCTGATCGACAAGGCCGGCTGGAAAGGCTTTCGCGATGGCGATGCCGGCGTGCATCGCTTGCAGGCACTGGTATTGGTGAACTACGGCGCGGCCAGCGGCCAGGACATTGCCGGGCTCGCGCTGCGTATCCAGCAGGACATCGAAAAGCGCTTCAAGGTGGTGCTGGAAATGGAGCCGAATCGCTATTGAACTAAGCTTGTTTTTTGACGCACCAAGCCCTGCATTGCAGGGCTTTTTTATTGCCGGTGAGTTAACTTAGCTGACTACCGATATTTTTGATCAACCCATAGATGCTGTTTATCAAAATCAGTTGCAAGGTTGGCGGGAGGCGAAAGCCTGATGGACAGTGTTGATCTGAATGTATTACGCAGCGTGCTGGAATGGCGTCTCGCCGGGCAGCGAGTGGTGCTGTACAGCGTGGTCCAGACCTGGGGCAGCGCCCCGCGTCCGCCGGGGGCGATGCTGGCCTTGCGCGGCGACGGGGTGGTGATTGGCTCGGTGTCCGGCGGCTGCATCGAGGACGACTTGATCGCCCGGTTGCAGGACGGTCGGCTGCCTGACGACGGGCCGCCGGTGCAGCTTGTCACCTACGGTGTCACCCGGGACGAAGCGGCGCGTTTTGGCCTGCCGTGTGGCGGCACCCTGCGTCTCACCGAAGAGCGGGTGAGTGATCCGGGTTGGGTAGCTGAACTGCTGGCGCGCTGTGAGGCCCACGAGATTGTCGCCCGTGAGTTGGACCTGGCCACCGGCGAGGTGGTGTTGAGCGGTGCGAGCAAGACCGATGTGGTCAGCTTCAACGGCGAGCGTTTGCGCGCGATCTACGGTCCGCGCTGGCGCCTGCTGCTGATCGGCGCGGGCCAGCTGTCACGTTATGTGGCGGAAATGGCTCGGTTGCTGGATTTCGAAGTGCTGATCTGCGACCCGCGCCAGGAGTTTGTTTATGGCTGGGAGGAGCAGCACGGGCGCTTTGTGCCGGGTATGCCGGATGAAGCGGTGTTGAATATCCAGACCGATGAACGCACTGCCATTGTCGCGCTCACCCATGACCCGCGCCTGGATGACATGGCGTTGCTGACGGCCCTCAATTCCCGGGCGTTCTACATAGGCGCGCTGGGTTCGCGGGTCAACAGCCAGAAGCGCCGGGAAAACCTCGCGGCACTGGGGCTCAGTGCGGACGCCATTGCGCGGCTGCATGGGCCGATTGGTCTGCATATCGGCAGCCATACGCCGGCGGAAATCGCCTTGTCGTTGATGGCGGAAATCGTCGCCATCAAGAACGGGATCGATCTGCTGCAGAAAAAGCCGTTGCAGGCAGCGGTCAGTTGACGGGCATCGCCGTAATCATCCTGGCAGCGGGGCAGGGCAGTCGTTTTCGGGCCGAGGCGGGTGCCGATCAGGACAAGTTGCTGGCGCCCTGCGTGGGCCGGGATGGCATCACGCGGCCGGTGATCGAGCAGGTATTGGTGAATCTGCCGCCTGTGGCTACGAGACGTTGGCTGGTGACGTCACCGGATCGCACCGAAGTGATTCGGTTGGCTAAGGTGCACGGTTGCGAAGTATTGCTTTTGCGCTCGCCGGGCATGGGTGACAGCATCGCCGCAGCGGTGGCGGCCAGTGGGCCGTCGGCTGGTTGGCTGGTGGTGTTGGGGGATATGCCGTTTATCCTGCCGGCAAGTATCGAGCAAGTGATGGCAGGCCTGGAGGAAGACGGTATCAGCGCCCCGGTGCATGCAGGTCAGTACGGGCACCCCGTGGGGTTTGGCCGTTCATTCGGCCCGGCCTTGATCGCGCTGACCGGAGACCGCGGGGCAAAACCGTTATTTGCCAAGGCTTCGGTGCAGGAAGTCGTAGTCGATGATCCCGGTGTGTTGTGGGACGTCGATGTGCCAGGGTTGTTGGACTACCGCTAACTGATGTAGCGGGCATAAAAAAGCCCCGCCTGATCACTCAGGCGGGGCTTTTTAGTGGCCGATGGAATCAGACGAGGGGTTTAGGCTCGTGCTCTTCTTCCAGCGCCTTAGGGTGGTGCTCTACCACTTCTTCAACGGAACGTACGTTCTCGTCGATGGCAGGGGCAGTGTGCTCAACCACGGCTTCGGTGACCGGAGCAGGGGTTGCTTGGGCAACTTCAGCGACGGCTGGAGCAGCTTCGGCAGCGGCCTTGGCAGCAGCGGCGGCCGCTTCAGCTTCCTTGCGACGACGACGCACTTCGCGTGGGTCGTTCGGCGCACGGCCATTTTCGGTCAGGGCGCTGGCCGGAGCGGCTTCAACCACCGGGGCTGCCACTTCGGCAACCACTGGCGCTTCAACCACTGGCGCAGGCTCGGCAACAACGGCAACAGGTTCAGCAGCGACCACCACTTCAGCGACTGGCACTGGAGCTTCTTCGACCACTGGCGCAGGCGCTGGAGCTTCAACCGCTTCAACCACCGGGGCAGGTTCGGCAGACCACTGGAAGGCGGTCTGTTCTTCGCGAACTTCACGCACTTCAGGGGTTGGCTCGGCAACCGGTGCTTCAACGGCGGCTTCAACCACGGGCTGTTGTTCAACAACAGCGGCAGGCTCGGCAACCACTTCAGCTTCAGGCTGAGGCTCGCGAACTTCGCGAACTTCGCGAACTTCACGAACGTGACGAGCCGGCGCTACTTCCACTTCCGGAACAACCGGGGCTTCGACCGGGGTCGTTGCTTCAACCACTGGCGCTTCGACGGCTGGCGTCTCTACAACAGTGTTTTCCTGGATGGCAGCGGTGGCTGCTTCAGCTTGCTCGTTGGCCTGGGCTTCAGCAGGTGCGCTGATGACCGAGCTGGCGACAGCAGCGGTAACGGCCAGGCCGGCAGCCAGTTCGGCGCCAGTCGGTTCGCCGGTAGCGGCTGCGTTGGCTTCGCCGGTCTCTTCCGAGCCTTCGATTTCGTTGCCGTTGGCATCACGTTGACGCTCACGACGGTTGCTGCGACGACGCTGGCCACGGGAGCGGCGGCGTGGACGATCGCCTTCGGCGTTGTCCTGGCCGTCTTCCTGTTGCTGGTCTTCGTTGGACAGCAGCTCTTCTTCTTCACCGGCTGGAGCCGCTTGCTCGGCACGTGGTTGACGCTCTTCACGAGGAGGGCGTGGCGCACGTTCTTCACGCGGCTGACGAGCTGGACGCTCTTCAGCAGTGGCAGCGGTGGCAGCAGCAGCGGCTACGGCTGGAGCGGCATCCAACGGCTCGCGCAATTCACGCACGCGTTCTTCACGCTCGCCACGTGGCTTGCGGTCTTCACGTGGAGCGCGTGGAGCACGCGGTGCACGTTCTTCGCGTGGTGCACGCTCTTCACGGGCTACGGTTGGTGTTTCTTCACGGGCTTCGCGCGGTTGGCGCTCTTCACGTGGGGCGCGTTCTTCGCGGGGTGCACGTTCTTCACGAGGCTTGCGCTCTTCGTCACGGCGACCGTTGCGATTGCGGCTCTGCTGGCGACCGTTGCGACGCTCTTCATTGCGTGCAGGGCGTTCAGTCACAGGCTTCTCGACCACAACTGGAGCCACTGGCTCTTCCTTGGTGGCGAACAGGCTGACCAGCGACTTCACCAGGCCCTTGAACAGGCTTGGCTCAGGCAGGGCAGCTGGTGCGGCAACCGGCGCAGCTGCCTCGACCGGAACCGGTGCGTTGGCACGGGCTGGCGCGGTCTTGACGGCGGCTTCCTGGCGAACCAGGGTGCGGGTCGCAGCGGCTGGCTGGACTTCTTCCACTTCGGCAGCGGCAGCAGCGATTTCGTAGCTGGACTGGTTGACGTGGGCTTCCGGGCTGTCATCACGCAGGCGCTGCACTTCGAAGTGCGGTGTCTCGAGGTGATCGTTCGGCAGGATGACGATGCGGGCACGGGTGCGCAGTTCGATCTTGGTGATCGAGTTGCGTTTTTCGTTGAGCAGGAACGCAGCGACCGGGATCGGCACCTGGGCGCGCACTTCGGCAGTGCGGTCTTTCAGGGCTTCTTCTTCGATCAGGCGCAGGATCGCCAGCGACAGCGATTCAACGTCACGGATGATGCCGGTGCCGTTGCAACGCGGGCAGACGATGCCGCTGCTTTCACCCAGGGATGGACGCAGGCGCTGACGGGACATTTCCAGCAGGCCGAAGCGCGAAATGCGGCCGACCTGTACGCGGGCACGGTCAGCTTCCAGGCATTCGCGGACTTTCTCTTCCACGGCGCGCTGGTTCTTGGCTGGGGTCATGTCGATGAAGTCGATCACGATCAGGCCGCCGATGTCACGCAGGCGCAGCTGGCGGGCGATTTCTTCAGCCGCTTCCAGGTTGGTCTGCAGGGCGGTTTCTTCGATGTCGCTACCCTTGGTGGCACGCGCCGAGTTGATATCGATGGACACCAGGGCTTCGGTCGGGTCGATCACGATGGAGCCGCCGGAAGGCAGTTCGACGACGCGCTGGAAAGCGGTTTCGATCTGGCTTTCGATCTGGAAACGGTTGAACAGCGGAACGCTGTCTTCGTACAGCTTGATCTTGCTGGCGTACTGCGGCATCACCTGGCGGATGAAGGTCAGGGCTTCGTCCTGGGCTTCGACGCTGTCGATCAGCACTTCGCCGATGTCCTGGCGCAGGTAATCGCGGATGGCGCGGATGATCACGTTGCTTTCCTGGTAGATCAGGAATGGCGCGGAACGATCCAGGGACGCTTCCTTGATAGCGGTCCACAGCTGCAGCAGGTAGTCGAGGTCCCACTGCATTTCTTCGCTGCTGCGGCCCAGGCCGGCAGTGCGCACGATCAGGCCCATGTCGGCCGGAGCGATCAAGCCGTTCAGCGCTTCACGCAGTTCGTTGCGCTCTTCGCCTTCGATGCGACGGGAGATACCGCCGGCACGCGGGTTGTTCGGCATCAGGACCAGATAACGGCCCGCCAGGCTGATGAAGGTGGTCAGGGCGGCGCCCTTGTTGCCACGTTCTTCTTTTTCTACCTGAACGATGACTTCCTGGCCTTCGCTCAGGACGTCCTTGATGTTCACGCGGCCTTCAGGGGATTTCTTGAAGTATTCGCGGGAGATTTCTTTGAGGGGCAGGAAACCATGGCGCTCGGAGCCGAAATCGACAAAGGCAGCCTCAAGGCTTGGTTCGATGCGAGTAATCCGGCCTTTATAGATGTTGGCCTTCTTTTGCTCGCGTGCACCGGACTCGATGTCCAGGTCGTAGAGGCGTTGGCCGTCTACCAGTGCAACACGCAACTCTTCGGGTTGAGTTGCGTTAATCAGCATTCTTTTCATGTTGTACCGTCGGTTTCCGGGCTGCCGGAAACGGCGTTCGGCACACACGACTTCTCACGGTCGGTGTCAGGTGCGTCAAGAGTGGTTGGCCACTCCAGTGTCCAGCAATACCCGCCAAAATGGGCGGTATCGCGACGTACGCTTCCTGCTTGCTGTGGTGACTTAAGCACTCAGTCAGGAGGAGGAATCAACCGGCGACTGTGGACGAGATGAAGCGTCTAAATATAAGCCTAGTGCTACACAGTCCGACGGTTGTGCATCTCCACCCTACACGTATCCCTGATAATTCGGGTGCTGCCGCGCGCAGAATCCGCAGCGGGTTGGCATTTACCGTGTTCTCCAATGGGGAGTCCACGCTCATGGCTAAACAAGACCGGGTGTGGGCGATTGTGCTCTCACTCAGCTCGTAACAGGCGTTGTTTCCGAAGCATTCGCCGTGGTCTGGCTCCAGACTGACTGCACTTTGTGAACTGGCCGTAAATATCGGCGCAAAAGGCGAGTAATCACTCTGCTTTTTGCACTCGCTTCAGGCCTCATGTCACCTGCGCTTGTTACAATCTCGAGCCTTCCAGGGTGGCGAAAGCCCCGTAGGACGGCCTCGCGTCCTGATGAATTGCGATGGTCAGGGCCGGCAGTTTGCCGCTAGTCCTCTGTCCAGGCCGCTTTTGGCGGCGTTCGCGACTATAGCAGCAATGATTAAGTGCTTCAATTCCATAAAAAATTGTTATCATCGCCGCCATGACGACTACCGCCCCCCAGACCCCCAGCGTCCAGCTGCTCGAGGTCTCGCCGGAATATGCCGGCCAACGCATCGACAACTTTCTTCTTGCCAGGCTCAAAGGCGTGCCCAAGACCTTGATTTACCGCATTTTGCGTAAAGGCGAAGTGCGCGTGAACAAAGGCCGGATCAAGCCCGAGTACAAGCTGCAGGCGGGCGACATCGTCCGCGTGCCGCCGGTGCGGGTGCCTGAGCGGGACGAACCGGTCCCACTGGCCCAGGGCTTGTTGCAGCGCCTTGAAGCGTCGATTGTCTTCGAAGACAAGGCACTGATCGTGATCAACAAGCCGTGTGGCATCGCGGTTCACGGTGGCAGTGGCCTCAACTACGGGGTGATCGAAGCCTTTCGTCAGTTGCGCCCGGATGCCAAGGAGCTGGAGCTGGTCCACCGTCTGGACCGTGACACCTCCGGCCTGTTGATGATCGCCAAGAAACGCAGCATGTTGCGCCACCTGCATGCCGCCCTGCGCGGTGATGGCGTGGACAAGCGCTACATGGCGCTGGTGCGTGGCAACTGGGCCACTTCGATCAAGAGCGTGCGCGCGCCGTTGCAGAAGAGCAACCTGCGTTCCGGCGAGCGCATGGTCGAGGTGGACGAGGAGGGCAAGGAGGCGCTGACCCTGTTCAAGGTGCTGCGCCGCTTTGGTGACTTTGCCACCATGGTCGAGGCCAAGCCGGTCACTGGCCGTACCCACCAGATTCGTGTGCACACCCTGCATGCGGGGCACTGCATTGCCGGCGATACCAAATACGGCGATGAAGATTTCTCCAAGGAAATCCGCGACCTGGGTGGCAAACGCCTGTTCCTGCACGCCTACATGCTGACCGTGCCGCTGCCCGATGGTGGCGAATTGAAGCTGCAAGCGCCTGTCGATGAAATGTGGGCCAAGACCGTGGAGCGCCTGAGTGTCGCACCCTGACTACAAGCTGTTGATCTTTGACTGGGATGGCACGCTGTGTAATTCCATTGGTCGGATTGTCGAGTCGATGCACGCTGCGTCGACCCGTTCCGGTTATGCATTGTGCGACGACCTGGCGGTCAAGGGCATTATTGGCCTGGGCCTGCCGGAAGCGATCCGCACCCTGTACCCGGAGATTGGTGATGACGAGCTGATAGCGTTTCGTCAGCACTACGCCGATCACTACATGGCGCTCGATGCCCAGCCTTCGCCGCTGTTTGAAGGCGTGGCGCAGGCCATGGAAGCATTTCGCGCCGACGGTTATCACCTTGCGGTCGCGACCGGCAAGGCCCGTCGCGGCCTGGACCGGGTGCTCAAGGCCCATGGCTGGGAAGATTATTTCGACGCCACCCGTGCGGCGGATGAAACCGCCAGCAAGCCCCACCCTCTGATGCTCGAGCAGATCCTCGCTCAATGTGGCGTGTCGCCTCGGCAGGCGTTGATGGTGGGTGATGCGTCGTTCGACCTGATGATGGCGCGTAATGCTGGCATGGACTCCGTGGCGGTCAGCTACGGCGCCCAATCTGCCCAGGCGTTGCAGGCCTACGAGCCGCGCCTGACAATTGACCGTTTTTCTGAATTGCAGGCCTGGCTCAGCCGGGCCCATTAAGTCTTTGCTGGGGTGGATGGCATGACCGATGAGTGGAAAGCGCCTGAGAAGGCCAATGCCGATAACAATGGCGATGACAGAAGCTGGAAGTTGCTGGAGAAGACCCTGCTGGCCAGTGTCCAGGAGCAGCGTCGCTCCCGGCGTTGGGGGATCTTTTTCAAGCTTCTGACCTTTATTTATCTGTTGGGCATGCTGGTGCTGTTCAGTCCGCTGATGGACATGGAGAAGAGCGCCACCCGAAGCGGTAATTACACGGCGTTGATCGAAGTGCGCGGAGTGATTGCCGACAAGGAGTCTGCCAGTGCAGACAACATCGTCAGCAGCCTGCGGGCGGCCTTCGAGGACTCCAAGGTCAAGGCTGTGATCCTGCGCATCAACAGCCCGGGCGGCAGTCCGGTGCAATCGGGTTACGTGTACGACGAGATTCGTCGCCTGCGCGCCTTGCACCCGGACATCAAGCTGTATGCAGTGATTTCCGACCTGGGTGCTTCGGGTGCCTATTACATCGCCAGTGCCGCCGACCAGATCTACGCCGACAAGGCCAGCCTGGTGGGTTCGATTGGTGTGACGGCGGCCGGTTATGGCTTTGTCGGCACCATGGAGAAGCTCGGGGTTGAGCGTCGTACCTACACGTCAGGTGAGCACAAGTCGTTCCTGGACCCGTTCCAGCCGCAAAAGGCGGATGAAACCCAGTTCTGGCAGGGTGTGCTGGATACCACTCATCGGCAGTTCATTGCCAGTGTGAAGCAGGGGCGCGGTGACCGGCTCAAGGATAAGGAGCATCCGGAGCTGTTCTCCGGTCTGGTCTGGTCTGGCGAGCAAGCGCTGCCATTGGGCTTGATCGATGGCCTGGGCAGTGCCAGTTCGGTGGCGCGGGACGTGATTGGCGAGAAAGAACTGGTGGACTTCACTGTTCAGGAGTCGCCGTTTGACCGTTTCTCCAAGAAGCTGGGTGCCAGCGTGGCTGAGAAGCTGGCGCTATACATGGGCTTCCAGGGTCCGACCCTGCGCTGAGAGCTTGAGCGCGACATGGCTCGAAATGTGGGAGCTGGCTTGCCTGCGATAGCATCACCTCGGTGCAACTGATGTACCGAGGTGTCTGCATCGCAGGCAAGCCAGCTCCCACATTTGTTTGTGATGTTCTCAGGGAATCTGTACGCCTTCGGCCAGTAGCATGTCCACCAGTCGGATCAGCGGCAGTCCGACCAGGCTGGTGGCGTCTGGACCTTCGGTGCTTTGAAACAGGCTCACCCCCAGGCCTTCGGCCTTGAAGCTGCCAGCGCAGTCGTAGGGCTGCTCGATGCGCAGGTAGCGTTCGATGCGTGCGGCGTCCAGCGTGCGCATGTGTACGGTGAAGGGGATGCAGTCGACCTGGCAATGGCCGGTGGCGCTGTTCAGTACAGCCAGGCCGGTCAGGAAGCTGACGCGCTTGCCACTGGCCGCCAGCAGTTGCTCACGGGCCTTCTCGAAAGTGTGGGGCTTGCCGATGATCTGGCCGTCGAGCGCGGCGACCTGGTCCGAGCCGATGATCAGGTGGCCCGGATGGCTGTCAGCCAGGGCGCGGGCCTTTTCCTCGGCCAGGCGCTTGACCAGCTCCACGGCGGACTCGTCCGGACGGTGGCTTTCGTCGATATCCGGCGAGCTGCAGATGAACGGCAGGTGCAGGCGGTTCAACAATTCCCGGCGATAAACCGAGCTGGAAGCGAGTAATAAAGGCAGCATGGGCGTCTCCTCAAGGCAGTCGCGGATTCTAGCGGGGAGGCCCGGTGACGGACAGGGCTGAATTTCCTTTGACATGGCCGGGTGCATCCCTATAATGCTGCGCCTATGTTGAATGACCCGATTCCACCTCACGTTGACCCGCGCAAATTGGCTGATCGTGGCACCACCCTTCAAGGTGAGCTGCTCCTGGCCGATTTGGAGAGACTCTGCGACCCGCTTTCCGACACTGTCGGTACGGTGCAGGCTAAATTCGTTTTTGAACGAGATGAACGTAAGTCTGTGGTAATCCACAGCTTTATCGACACCGAAGTCAAAATGGTTTGCCAGCGTTGTCTTGAGCTGGTCACCCTGCCGATCCACAGCGAATGCAGTTATGCTGTGGTGAAAGAGGGTGCGAATACCCAGTCGTTGCCGAAAGGTTATGACGTGCTGGAACTGGGCGAAGATCCTTTGGATCTGCAGTCACTGATCGAGGAGGAGCTTTTGCTCGCCTTGCCCATTGTGCCTGCTCATCATCCGGAAGAATGCCAGCAGCCGGCGGGTCTCGATGAGCCCGAACCGAGCGAGGACGAGGTAACGCGGTCCAACCCGTTCAGTGTATTGGCGCAGTTAAAGCGTGACCCAAACGTTTAGGAGTTAATCAATTATGGCTGTTCAGCAGAACAAAAAATCCCGCTCTGCCCGTGACATGCGTCGTTCGCACGACGCCCTGACGGCAAGCACTCTGTCTGTAGAAAAAACCACCGGTGAAGTTCACCTGCGTCACCACGTATCGCCAGAAGGCGTATACCGTGGCCGTAAAGTGATCGACAAGGGCGCTGACGAGTAATCACTTGTCTGCTCAAGTCATCGCGATTGACGCAATGGGCGGGGACTTCGGTCCCCGCAGCATTGTTCAGGCCTGCATTGCTTGCCTGTCTGCCACGCCCTCGCTGCACCTGACCCTCGTCGGTCAACCCTCCTTACTTGAAGAACTGATTGCCAGCCATCCGGCGGTGGATCGCGCGCGCCTGACTATTACACCGGCCAGCGAAACCATCACCATGGATGAAAAGCCTGCGCAGGCCTTGCGCGGCAAGCCTGATTCTTCGATGCGGGTGGCGCTTGAGCTGGTACGCGACGGCAAGGCCCAGGCCTGTGTCAGTGCCGGCAATACCGGGGCGTTGATGGCGTTGTCCCGGCATGTGCTGAAAACCCTGCCGGGCATTGACCGGCCGGCGATGGTTGCGGCTATTCCGACCCAGCAGGGCTATTGCCAGTTGCTGGACCTGGGGGCGAACGTCGATTGCAGTGCCGAGCATCTGCTGCACTTTGCCCTGATGGGCTCGGTGGCGGCCGAAGCGCTGGGCGTGGCCCGGCCTCGGGTGGCGCTGCTGAATATCGGCACCGAAGACATCAAGGGCAACCAGCAGGTCAAGCTGGCGGCGACGCTGTTGCAAAGCGCGCGAGGCCTGAACTACATCGGCTTTGTCGAGGGTGACGGTCTGTACCGCGGCGAAGCCGACGTGGTGGTGTGCGACGGTTTTGTCGGCAATATCCTGCTCAAGTCCAGCGAGGGCCTGGCGACGATGATTGCTGCGCGCATCGAGGCCTTGTTCAAGCGCAACCTGGCGTCACGCCTGGTGGGCGCCCTGGCGCTGCCCTTGATGCGGCGCTTGCAGGCTGACCTGGCTCCGGCGCGGCACAATGGTGCGAGTTTCCTCGGGTTGCAGGGCATCGTGGTGAAAAGTCATGGTTCGGCGGGGGTGCAGGGTTTTCAAAGTGCCATCCAGCGCGCCTTGATCGAGATCCAGGAAAACCTGCCGCAACGCTTGCACGGCCGCCTTGAGGATCTGTTGCCTTAGGCGAATCGGGCCGGAAATGCTTAAATGTGACCGGCCAGTTCAATTGACCATCCAATCTGTCAGTTTCTTGCGCTCCCACGTGTGGGGCGCCAATTTCCGACGACCAGATCATTAGGGGCTTGTTACATGTCTACATCCCTCGCATTCGTCTTTCCAGGGCAGGGTTCGCAGTCCCTCGGCATGTTGGCCGAGCTGGGCGCGGAACATCAGTTGGTCCTGGACACTTTCAAGGAAGCCTCCGATGCCTTGGGTTACGACCTGTGGGCACTGACCCAGCAAGGGCCGGAAGAGCTGCTCAATCAAACCGACAAGACCCAACCCGCCATCCTCACCGCCTCCATCGCCCTGTGGCGTCTGTGGCTGGCTGAAGGCGGCGCACGTCCGGCCTACGTTGCCGGTCATAGCCTGGGCGAATACAGCGCCCTGGTGGCCGCTGGCAGCCTGACCCTCGGTGAAGCGGTCAAGCTGGTGGAGCGTCGTGGCCAGTTGATGCAGGAAGCGGTTCCTGCCGGGCAGGGCGGCATGGCTGCCATTCTCGGCCTGGAAGATGCTGACGTGATTGCCGCCTGCGCCGAAGCGGCCCAGGGCGAAGTGGTCAGCGCCGTGAACTTCAACTCCCCTGGCCAGGTGGTGATCGCCGGCGCCAAGGCGGCGGTAGAGCGCGCCATCGAAGGCTGCAAGGCTCGTGGCGCCAAGCGTGCGTTGCCGTTGCCGGTCAGCGTGCCGTCCCATTGCGAACTGATGCGCCCGGCTGCCGAGCGTTTCGCCGAGTCGATCGCTGCGATCAACTGGCAGGCGCCGCAGATTCCGTTGGTGCAGAACGTCAGTGCCGCCGTGGCCTCTGACCTGGAAACCCTCAAGCGCGATCTGCTGGAGCAGCTGTACAAGCCGGTTCGCTGGGTTGAGTCGGTGCAGACCCTGGCCGCCAACGGCGCCACCCAATTGGTAGAGTGCGGCCCGGGCAAAGTCCTCGCCGGCTTGAACAAGCGTTGCGCCGAAGGCGTGTCGACTTCCAACCTCAATACCCCGGATGCCTTCGCTGCCGCTCGCGCAGCCCTGGCCTGACGTTAATTTCCGAACCTAGGAGAAGCCTGCATGAGTCTGCAAGGTAAAGTTGCACTGGTCACCGGCGCAAGCCGTGGCATTGGCCAGGCGATCGCCCTGGAGCTGGGCCGTCTGGGCGCTGTGGTCATCGGTACCGCAACCTCCGCCGCCGGCGCTGAACGTATTGCCGCGACGCTGAAGGAAAACGGCGTCCAGGGCACCGGTCTTGAGCTTAACGTGACCAGCGATGAGTCCGTGGCGGCCGTATTGGCTGAAATCACGGCGCAATTCGGTGCACCGGCTATTCTGGTGAACAATGCCGGTATTACCCGCGATAACCTGATGATGCGTATGAAAGACGACGAGTGGCATGACGTCGTTGATACCAACCTGAACAGTCTGTTTCGCCTGTCCAAGGGTGTTTTGCGCGGCATGACCAAGGCTCGTTGGGGTCGAATTATCAATATTGGCTCTGTTGTGGGTGCCATGGGCAACGCAGGCCAAGTAAACTACGCAGCCGCCAAGGCCGGTCTGGAAGGTTTCAGCCGTGCATTGGCGCGTGAAGTAGGCTCGCGGTCGATTACGGTCAACTCGGTGGCCCCAGGGTTCATCGACACCGATATGACCCGCGAATTGCCTGAAGCGCAGCGTGAAGCGTTGCTGACGCAGATTCCGCTGGGCCGTCTGGGCCAGGCTCAAGAGATCGCGAATGTGGTCGCTTTCCTGGCATCCGACGGTGCGGCATACGTGACTGGGGCTACAATCCCGGTGAACGGCGGGATGTACATGAGTTAAATTGTGACGGATCGCTTCAAAAAAATGTCATACGAGCTGTCTAAAATCCGTTATAAAGCTGCAATCTATTTATAGGCAGATGGCCAATAGGGTACGAGGGTGAAGCTTTCAGTTGAAAAGCTGAAAAGTCTTTCTATACACTTACCCACTGGCCAGCTGCCTGAATTTGTCCATTAGGAGTGAAAACAAGGTATGAGCACCATCGAAGAGCGCGTCAAGAAAATCGTTGCCGAGCAACTGGGCGTTAAAGAAGAAGAAGTGACCAACAGCGCTTCCTTCGTTGAAGACCTGGGTGCCGACTCCCTTGACACCGTTGAGCTGGTGATGGCTCTGGAAGAGGAATTCGAGACCGAAATCCCGGACGAAGAAGCTGAAAAAATCACTACCGTTCAAGCTGCTATCGACTACGTTACTAGCCACCAGGCGTAATAGTTTGTAATCGTCGCTTGCTGTGATGGAAAAACCGCACTGCCCTATGGCGTGCGGTTTTTTCCTTTAAGCCTGATGCAAAGTGTCGTCATTAGAAAAAGGAGAGTGCTGTGTCGCGTAGACGCGTCGTAGTCACCGGTATGGGTATGTTGTCGCCACTGGGTACGGATGTGCCGAGCAGTTGGCAGGGCATTCTGGCTGGCCGCAGTGGTATTGGTCTGATCGAACACACGGACCTTTCTGCCTATTCCACCCGTTTTGGCGGCTCGGTAAAGGACTTCAATGTCGAGGAATATCTCTCGGTCAAAGAGTCCCGCAAACTCGACCTGTTCATTCAATACGGCCTGGCAGCCGGTTTTCAGGCGGTGCGTAATGCCGGCCTGGAAGTCACCGACGCCAACCGTGAGCGCATCGGCGTGGCCATGGGTTCGGGTATTGGCGGTCTGACCAATATCGAAGAAACCAGCCGCACCCTGCATGAGTCCGGCCCTCGCAGAATTTCACCGTTCTTCGTGCCTGGCTCGATCATCAATATGATTTCCGGTTTCCTGTCCATCCACTTGGGTGCCCAGGGGCCCAACTACGCCATTTCCACGGCGTGCACCACGGGCACTCACTGCATCGGCATGGCGGCGCGCAATATCGCCTATGACGAGGCCGACGTGATGATCGCCGGCGGTGCCGAGATGGCCGCCTGCGGTTTGGGCATGGGCGGCTTCGGCGCGTCCCGTGCGTTGTCGACCCGCAATGACGAGCCGACCCGTGCCAGCCGTCCGTGGGACAAGGGCCGCGACGGTTTTGTTCTGGCCGACGGTGCCGGTGCGCTGGTACTCGAAGAGCTGGAGCACGCGAAGGCCCGTGGCGCCACCATCTACGCCGAGCTGATTGGTTTCGGCATGAGCGGTGATGCGTACCACATGACCTCGCCTCCGTCGGACGGCGCGGGTGCTGCACGCTGCATCACCAATGCGTTGCGTGATGCCAAGGTCAACGTTGACCAGGTGCAGTACATCAATGCCCATGGCACTTCGACCCCGACCGGCGACCTGGCGGAAGCCGAGGCCATCAAGTCGGTATTCGGCGAGCATGCCTACAAGCTGGCGGTCAGTTCCACCAAGTCCATGACCGGTCACCTGTTGGGTGCGGCGGGCGCGGTCGAGGCAATCTTCAGCGTGCTGGCCATCAAGGATCAGGTCGCTCCGCCGACCATCAACCTCGATGAACCGGATGAGGGCTGCGACCTGAACTTCGTGCCTCACGAGCCGCAGAAGATGCCGATCGACGTGGTGCTGTCCAACTCGTTCGGTTTTGGCGGTACCAACGGTTCCCTGGTGTTCCGCCGGTTCGCCGAGTGATGGAGAGCTGGGTCGACGGTCAGCCGGCGGGCGCAGTGCCCCTGAAAGACCGTGGCCTGGCATACGGTGATGGGCTGTTCGAGACCATTGCCGTCAAGGCCGGGCAGCCCGTGCTGCTTGACCGCCACCTGCAGCGCCTTGAAGAAGGTTGCAGGCGGCTGGCGATTGTTGCGGATCAACCCCTGATCCGCAGCGAATTGCTGGCCTACGCCGCCGCCCTCGGTGACGGTGTACTCAAGTTGATCCTGACCCGTGGCGACAGCCAGCGCGGTTATGGCATCAGTGCTGGCGCTCCGGCGCGGCGCATTCTGCAAGGCAGTCCACCTGCCACTTATCCCCCGGAACATGCAGCGTCAGGCATCCGCCTGTTTGCGTGTACCACGCGTTTGTCCGAGCAACCGTTGCTCGCCGGCCTCAAGCACCTCAATCGACTGGAACAGGTGTTCGCCCGCGCCGAATGGCAGGATGCCGAACACGCCGAAGGTTTGATGCTGGATATGTCCGGTCGAGTCATCGAAGGCGTCTTCAGCAACCTGTTTCTGGTGCGTAACGGCGTGTTGCTGACCGCTGATCTGAAACGCTGCGGCGTCGCCGGCGTCATGCGGGCCGAGGTGTTGGCCCAGGCGCAGGCGTTGGGCATTCCGACGAGCGTGGCCGATATCAGCCTTGAGCAGCTGCAACAGGCCGATGAAGTCTTGGTGTGCAACAGCGTATATGGCATTTGGCCGGTGCGCGGATGTGCTGCGATGAGCTGGCCGGTTGGGCCGCTCACCCGTAAACTGCAGGGCATTGTTCGCGCACTATTGGATATTTGATTTGAGACGTAAATTTGTATTGTTGCTGGAGATCGGTCTGGTCCTGGCGGGTTTGCTGCTGGGCGCTTCGGCCTGGAAGCTGAACTCGGCCCTTGAGCAGCCCTTGAATCTGACCCAGGAGCAATTGCTGGACGTACCGGCTGGCGCGACGCCCACCGGCACCTTCAATCGCCTGGAAAATGACGGCGTGCTCAAGGATGCGTTCTGGTTGCGTCTCTACTGGCGCTTCAACCTCGACGGCCAGCCGCTGCACAGCGGCGAATACCGCATGACCCCGGGCCTCACCGCCGAGGGCCTGATCGGCTTGTGGCAGCGTGGCGAAGTGGTGCAGTACAGCATTACGCTGGTGGAAGGCTGGAACTTCCGCCAGGTGCGCGCGGCCCTGGCCAAGCATGAAAAGATCGAGCAGACCCTGTCCGGCCTGAGTGACAGCGAGGTGATGGAAAAACTCGGCCACCCGGGCGTATTTCCTGAAGGGCGCTTCTTCCCGGACACCTACCGCTTCGTGCGCGGCATGAGCGACGTCGAACTGCTGAAAAAATCCTACAACCGTCTGGACGATGTCCTCGCCCAGGAGTGGAGCAAGCGCGCGGCCGATGCGCCGTACACCGACCCCTATCAAGCGCTGATCATGGCCTCGCTGGTGGAGAAAGAAACCGGCGTGCCGGAAGAGCGCGGCCAGATCGCCGGGGTATTCGTGCGGCGCATGCAGATCGGCATGCTGCTGCAAACCGACCCGACGGTGATCTACGGCCTCGGCGAGCGCTACACCGGCAAGCTGACCCGCGCACACCTCAAGGAAGCCACGCCCTACAACACCTACGTGATCGCCGGCCTGCCGCCGACGCCGATCGCCATGGTCGGGCGTGAGGCGATTCATGCTGCGCTGAACCCGGTGGCGGGCAGCAGCCTGTATTTCGTTGCCCGCGGCGATGGCAGCCATATTTTCTCGGATAACCTGGATGCGCATAACGCAGCAGTGCGTGAGTTCCAGATGAAGCGCCGCGCCGATTACCGTTCCAGCCCGGCGCCGGCGGCAAAGCCTGCGGACGCGCCTCTGGATACGCCCGCCGAGCCGGCTCCGGCACCCGATGACGCCGCGCCGCAAAGCCCGCAATGACTCTGACTAAGGACTGCCTGTGACTGGCTTGTTTATTACCCTGGAAGGCCCGGAAGGCGCCGGCAAGAGCACCAATCGTGAATACCTGGCCGAGCGC
The DNA here is from genome assembly GCF_013386315.1 of Pseudomonas sp. P7779. Lineage (NCBI taxonomy): Bacteria > Pseudomonadati > Pseudomonadota > Gammaproteobacteria > Pseudomonadales > Pseudomonadaceae > Pseudomonas > Pseudomonas sp. P7779. The sequence goes on from NZ_JACARZ010000003.1 coordinate 118,783, forward strand.
CTGCGCGCCGAAGGTATCGAGGTGCTGCTGACCCGTGAGCCTGGCGGCACGCCACTGGCCGAGCGTATCCGTGAAGTGCTGCTGACCCCGGGCGACGAACAGATGAACCCCGACACCGAACTGTTGCTGGTGTTCGCCGCCCGCGCCCAGCACCTGGCCGAAGTCATTCGCCCGGCACTGGCCCGGGGCGCCGTGGTGATTTGTGACCGGTTTACCGATTCCACCTATGCCTATCAGGGCGGCGGCCGTGGCTTGTCCCTGGAGCGCATTGCGGCCTTGGAGACCTTCGTCCAGGGCGATTTGCGGCCCGACCTGACCCTGGTGTTCGATCTCCCGGTGGAAGTCGGCATGGCCCGTGCCACCGCCCGGGGTCGCCTCGATCGTTTCGAACTGGAAACCCGAGTCTTTTTTGAAGCTGTGCGCGGCGCGTTTCTCAAGCGCGCCGAAGCCGACCCCGCTCGTTACTACCTGTTGGACGCCGCACAACCGTTGACTCAGGTTCAGCAGTGCATTGACGCCCTGTTGCCGAAGCTTGTGGAGCGTGTCCGTGGCTGAAGCCTACCCGTGGCAGGACAGCCTCTGGCAGCAACTGGCGGGCCGTGCCCAGCACGCCCACGCCTACCTGCTCCACGGCCCGGTGGGCATCGGCAAGCGCGCCCTGGCCGAGCGGCTGATGGCCAGCTTGTTGTGCCAGCGGCCCAACGGCCTGGAAGCCTGCGGCGAATGTAAATCCTGCATGCTGCTCAAGGCCGGCAGCCACCCGGACAACTATCTGCTGGAACCGGAAGAGGCCGACAAGGCGATCAAGGTCGACCAGGTGCGTGATCTGGTCAGCTTCGTGGTGCAGACCGCGCAGATGGGCGGGCGCAAGGTGGTGCTGATCGAACCGGTGGAGTCGATGAACATCAACGCCGCCAACGCCTTGCTCAAGAGCCTGGAAGAACCGTCCGGCGATACCGTGCTGCTGCTGGTCAGCCACCAGTCCAGCCGCCTGCTGCCGACCATTCGCAGCCGCTGCGTGCAGCAGGCCTGCCCGTTGCCGAGCGAAGCCATGAGCCTGCAGTGGCTGGCCCAGGCGTTGCCGGACTGCGGCGAGGCGGAGCGCGTCGAGTTGCTGACCCTGGCGGCCGGTTCGCCCCTGGCGGCGGTCAAGCTCCAGGCCCAGGGCGTGCGTGAACAGCGTGCGCTGGTGGTGGACGGGGTGAAGAAACTGCTCAAGCAGGAAGTGTCGGCCACGCAACTGGCCGAAAGCGCCTGGAAAGACATTCCCTTGCTGCTGCTGTTCGACTGGTTTTGCGACTGGTCGAGCCTGATCCTGCGCTACCAGCTGACCCAGGACGAAAACGGCCTTGGGCTGCCGGACATGCGCAAAGTCGTGCAATACCTGGCGCAGAAGAGCGCCCAGGACAAGGTGCTGAACATCCAGGACTGGATCCTCGCCCAACGCCAGAAGGTCCTCGGCAAGGCCAACCTCAATCGCGTGCTGTTGCTTGAGGCCTTGCTGGTGCAGTGGGTCGGTTTGCTCGGCCGCCGTTAATTTCAGTGGCCGACGGGTGTATCGTTGGCCAGACACTTTCCGTGACTCAAGTTGTAGATCCCTATGCTCGTAGATTCCCATTGCCACCTTGATCGCCTCGACCTAGCCCAGCACGGCGGCTCCCTCGACGCCGCCCTTGAAGCTGCGCGCCAGCGCGGGGTAGGGCACTTCCTGTGCATCGGCGTCAGCGCGGAAAACGCCGCCGACGTCAAAGCCCTGGCCGATCGTTATGCCGATGTCGACTGCTCGGTGGGCATTCACCCGCTGGACCTCAAGCCCGGCGAAGCCCCGGCCCTCGACTGGCTGCTCGGTGAACTCAATCACCCGCGCGTGGTGGCCATCGGTGAGACCGGCCTGGATTACCACTACGAACCGGAAGCTGCCGAGTTGCAGCAGGCGTCGTTCCGTCTGCACCTGCAAGCCGCCCAGCAGACTGGCAAGCCGGTGATCGTCCACACCCGTGGCGCCCGTGCCGACACCCTGACCCTGCTGCGCGAAGCCGCGCTGCCCCAGGCTGGTGTGCTGCATTGCTTCACTGAAGACTGGGACATGGCCAAGGCCGCGCTGGACCTTGGTTTCTACATTTCCTTGTCGGGCATCGTGACCTTCCGCAACGCCGATGCCCTGCGCGATGTTGCACGCCAGGTCCCGGCAGACCGCCTGCTGGTGGAAACCGATTCGCCGTACCTGGCGCCAATTCCTCATCGCGGCAAACCCAACCTGCCGGAATATGTACGGGATGTGGCGGATTACCTGGCGATGCTGCGGGGCGAGTCCTACGAGCGCTTTGCCGAGCAGACCACCGAGAACTTCAAGCGCCTGTTCCCGCTGGCCCACGTCGGCCACTGAATCGCAGGCAAAAAAAACCCGGGTTCTGGGGGGTGAATCCGGGCTAAGACCATTAGGAGTAAAACAAGGGTACGCAGTCCGTCGGTACCCAGGTCGACGCGTCACTTGGGGGAGATGCCACGCCGACATTTCAAGTATTGATCAGTATCCGATTCAGTCCAGCCACATCTGATCGTTTTTTAAACAGATTTGGAATACGCCCGCTTCGGTTGAGTTCTCATTGGATGCGATGCACACGCGCCAATCACCTGTTTTATTTCTGACTCGAATCGGCACATTCGTTGGCGTGCTGTAAGTTAAGTGCAAAGGTTGTTCATATAGGCGTTGCCCAACGACCGTTCAGTCGGGATAATCCCGCGCACCGGGTAAAACGTTCCGACAAGCACGGCTTGGGGAGCGAACGCCCTTCCAATATCCATCTCTGCAGACCTTTTTCTTATGCACAAAGAACCCCGCAAGGTCCGTGAGTTTCGCCGCCGCGAGCAGGAAATTCTCGACACCGCACTCAAGCTGTTCCTCGACCAGGGTGAAGACAGCGTCACCGTCGAGATGATTGCGGATGCCGTGGGTATCGGCAAAGGCACCATCTACAAGCACTTCAAGTCCAAGGCCGAGATCTACCTGCGCCTGATGCTCGACTACGAGCGCGACCTGAACGAGCTGCTGCACTCGGCCGATGTCGACAAGGACAAGGAAGCGCTGTCCCGCGCCTACTTCGAGTTCCGCATGCGTGACCCGCAGCGCTACCGCTTGTTTGATCGCCTGGAAGAAAAAGTGGTGAAGGGCCATCAGGTGCCGGAAATGGTCGAGGAGCTGCACAAGATCCGTGCCTCGAACTTCGAACGCCTGACCCTGCTGATCAAGGGCCGTATCAGCGAAGGCAAGCTCGAAGACGTGCCACCGTATTTCCACTACTGCGCCGCCTGGGCGTTGGTGCACGGCGCCGTGGCGTTGTACCACTCGCCGTTCTGGAGCAATGTGCTGGAAGATCAGGAAGGTTTCTTCCAGTTCCTGATGGACATCGGCGTGCGCATGGGCAACAAGCGCAAGCACAGCACCGATTTGCCGAACGCCGAAACGCCGGCCACTTGAATCATTCGCCAGCGTGATGGCGATATGATTTCCTGCCCAGCGCAGTAACCCAGGAATATACTCAGGCAAGGACCTTGCTAAAACTTGATTTTTCAGTCAGGTTTTAGTGCGCCCGAATTATCCTCTGCCGGAGTGATCCATGATCGTTGATCGTCAAGGCAGGCGATTCCGCAATTTGCGGATCAGCCTGACCTCAGCCTGCAATTACGCCTGTACCTACTGCGTGCCCAACGGCAAGCGGCTGGTGGCTGCGCAGGACGAACTGTCGGCCGAGGCGATGGCGCGGGGTGTCGAGTACCTGATCGAGGCCGCCGGCATCGAGCGCCTGCGGATTACCGGCGGTGAACCGTTGGTCAGCCCCAAGCTGGAAGCCTTCATGGGCGCGGTGGGGCAGATGGGGCTCAGTGATATCAGCCTGACCACCAACGGCCAACTGCTGGCGCGCAAACTGCCGCTGCTGGTGGACGCCGGGATTCGCCGGATCAACGTGTCCCTCGACACCCTGGACGCCGACGCCTTCCGCAGCATCGCTCGCGGTGGCGACCTGGCCACCGTGCTCGATGGCATGGACCAGGCGAGCGCCGCCGGAATCAAGATCAAGGTCAACATGGTGCCGCTGCGCGGCCAGAACCTCGACCAGGTGATGCCGCTGCTCGACTACTGCCTGGAGCGTGGCTACGAGTTGCGCTTTATCGAATTGATGCGCATGGGCCACCTCGCCAACGATTCCAACGCGTTCCTGCAGCAATTCGTCAGCCTTCAGCAATTGCTCAGCCTGATCGGCGAACAGTACGAATACCTGCAAGCCAACGCCCCGGTGGACGCCACTGCCGTGCGCTACGAAGTGCCCGGCAAAGGTTTCTTCGGTGTCATTGCCAACGAAAGCGTGCCGTTCTGCCGGACCTGTTCGCGTTTGCGCCTGTCGTCCACTGGCTGGCTGCATGGCTGCCTGTCGTCGAGCAACCGCCACTACGTCGGCGACCTGCTGGACAAACCCCGCCACCAGGCCCTGCCGGCCTTGCAGCGCTTGTTGGTCAAGGCCTTGGGTGACAAGCAGGAAGTGGCCTTCTCCGGCGGCGCCACCATCATGAAGATCATCGGCGGCTAGTCTCGCAAGCTGGCGCAAAATCTGCATCTCGTGCCCATTCGCCGGTTTTCCGTCACCGGCCTCTGGAGAATTAGGATGCGTAGTCTGGTTTTGGTGCTGGCGTCACTCGCGCTGGGTGGCTGCATGACCGTCAGTGATATGGCCGAAGGCACGCGCTATCAGATGAGCGATGCCGGGCTGCTGGACCACAGCGATACTCGCCGCGTCAATTCGGTCCGCATACAGCCGGACTCCTTCGTCTTCATCGCCCAGGGCGCCTTCACCCCGCCGGGCAGTGCTTATCCACGGCCTAACGTGGTGGCCGAGGAAGCCTTCAACGGCTTTGTCGAATATTTCCCGATGGTCCGCCGCGCCCGCAAGCCGGAAGGCCTAGAGCAGGCGATGTCGGAAGCCCGCGCGGCGGGTGCGCATTACCTGCTGTACTGCCGCTTCGCCCAGGCGGATGACCGTATCGGCAACGCCGATGAATGGTCTGACCAGGAGGCGGTGGATCGCCTGGGTATCGACACCGGAACCATCCAGGTCATGTTGATCGAGACCAGTACCCAGTATTTGATTGATACTGTGCGCATCCATAGCCGTGGCGGTTTACTGACGTTCCACGACAACAAGCCAGATGACCTGATCGGCAAGCCCCTGGCGCACTACGCGCGCAGCCTGTTGGGCATGAGCGATCAGTAAGACACAAGGAGAGCAGCATGACCGATTCGGCCAAGGCCAATGAGTTGTTGGCGCAATTGCCCAAGGGCAAGGGGCCCGCGCCGGTGCATCTGTGGAACCCGGCGTTTTGCGGCGATATCGACATGCGCATCGCCCGCGACGGCACCTGGTTCTACATGGGCACACCGATTGGCCGCAAGCCGATGGTCAAGCTGTTCTCCAATATCATTCGCCGCGATGGCGATGATTATTTCCTGATCACCCCGGTGGAAAAGGTCGGGATCAAGGTCGATGACGCGCCCTTTGTCGCCGTGACCCTGGAAGTCGAAGGGCAGGGCGAGAGCCAAGTCCTGCGCTTTACCACCAATGTCGATGAACAGGTCGAAGCCGGTATCGAACATCCGCTGCGGGTGATGATTGACCCGGAAACCCAGGAACCCTCGCCGTACCTGCGGGTGCGCACCAACCTCGAAGCCTTGGTCCATCGCAATGCGTTCTATCAGTTGGTGGAGTTGGCGGTGACCCGTCCGATCAACGGTAAGAACTGGCTTGGCGTCTGGAGCGGCGGGGTATTTTTCCCCATCGGCCTGGAGCCCTGAGGCTGATTTCTCGCTCTCCCTGAAATAAATCGCTTGCTGTAGCCGGGCGCTTTCGGTTATCAATTTGTACATGATTAGACATGTCCGATTTGATAAGAAAAAACGCGTCGTCGACGAGCTGATCCGCCGTATCGAGGGTGGAGTGATGGCTGACGGTGTCCTGCTGCCGGGCGAGCACCAACTGGCCGAAGAGTTTTCCGTCAGCCGCGGCACCCTGCGTGAAGCCCTGGCCGAACTCAAGCGCCGCAGCTACATCGCCACCCAAAGCGGTGTCGGCTCCATCGTCACCTTCGACGGCATGGTGCTCGACCAGCGCAGCGGCTGGGCCCAAGCCCTGGCCGACACCGGCGCGGTGGTGACCTCCGAAATCCTGCGCCTGGAAGCCGTCACCCGTCCGGACCTGCTCAGCCGTCACGGCAGCGACCAATTCATCGCCCTCGACCGCCGCCGTCGCGCTGCCGACGGCACGTTCGTGTCCCTGGAGCGCTCGCTGATGCCGGCCTCGGGTGGCCTGGAAAGCCTGCCGCAAGTCGGCCTGATCGATAATTCCCTGACCATCACCCTGGCGGCCTATGGCTATGTCGGCGCCACCGGCAACCAATGGATCGGTGCCGAGCCTCTGAACGAAGAAGACGCCCAGCTCCTGGGGCGCCCGGTGGGCACGGTGTTCCTCAAGGCCCTGCGCACCACCTACGACCGCCAGGACCGCTTCATGGAATCCGTCGAAAGCCTGCTCGACCCTCTGCATTTCCGCTTGCACCTTCAATTTGGAACACCGACATGACCGCCACCACCCGCGCCCTCGGCGCCTTCTACGGCCTGGCCTTGGGCGATGCGTTGGGCATGCCCACCCAGTCCCTGAGCCGCGAGCAGGTCAAGGCGCGTTTCGGCGCGATCACCGGCCTGGAAGATGCCGACGCCGATCAGCCGATCGCGCCGAACATGCCCAAGGGCTCGATCACCGATGACACCGAACAGGCGATCCTCGTCGGCCAGTTGCTGGTGGACGGGCAGGGCAGGATTGAACCCACCGAACTCGCCCAACGTTTGATCGACTGGGAAGCGGTGATGCGCGCCAAGGGTTCCCAGGATTTGCTGGGCCCCTCGACCAAACGGGCGATCGACATGATCCTGGCGGGCCATACCCCGGAAGAGTCCGGGCGCTACGGCACCACCAACGGCGCCGCCATGCGCATCACCCCGGTGGGCATCGCGGCGGACGTCAACGACCCGGCGCAGTTTATCCAGGCGGTGATCCAGGCGTGCCAGGTCACCCATAACACCAACCTGGGCATCTCCAGCGCGGCGGCGGTGGCGGCGGTGGTTTCCGCCGGGATCAACGGCGTCGATCTGGGCGAAGCGCTGAACATCGGCACGCAGATCGCCCAGCAGGCGGAAAACCACGGCCACTGGATTGCCGGCGGGCGCATCGCCACCCGCATCAGTTGGGCGCGCACCTTGAGTGTCGACAGCGGCGACAAGGCGCTGTTTACCGACCTGCTTTACGAATTGATCGGCACCTCCGTGGCATCCCAGGAATCGGTGGTCGTGTCGTTTGCCCTCGCGCAGCAAGTCGCGGTGGGTGAAATGAACGCCATCGAAGCCCTGTGCATGGCCGCCAGCCTCGGCGGCGACACCGACACCATCGCCGCGATTCTCGGCGCGATGCTCGGTGCGTGCCTGGGGATGCAGTGCTGGCCTGAGGCGATGATCGAACAGGTCAAGCAGGTCAACCGCCTGGACCTGGAACCCTTGGTCCAAGGCCTGCTCGAGCTGCGCTGAGCACCGCAGATCGAAAAATGTGGGAGCTGGCTTGCCTGCGATAGCGGTCGATCAGTTGATGAATCATCGACTGACACCACGCTATCGCAGGCACGCCAGCTCCCACACTGATCCAGTCGAGTCAGGATGACCGGCACACAGATTCAACTTGCCAACCTGCCACAACCACAAAAAAACAGGCATCAGGAGCACCCCACCATGAGTACGTCCTCTTCCGGCCAAAGCGCCGGGCAATTGGAAACACGCGGCATCGAGCCGGTCCCGGAAGGCGAGTGCAACGGCCATCCGCTGCAACTGTTCTGGGTCTGGTTTGCGGCCAACATCAGCATCCTCGGCTTGCCCCTGGGCGCGACCCTCGTAGCGTTTCGCGGCCTGGCGATCTGGCAGGCAATCATCGTGGCGATCCTCGGCGCCGCCGGCTCGTTTGCGGTGGTGGGCATCATCTCCATCGCCGGCCGTCGTGGCCGTGCACCGAGCCTGACCCTGTCCCGGGCGATCTTTGGCGTACGCGGCAATATCGGCCCGACCCTGGTGTCGCTGATGTCGCGCCTCGGCTGGGAAACCGTCAACACCACTACGGCTGCGTTCGTGCTGTTGTCGTTGTGCTCGATCCTGTTCAATTCGCCGGTTGCCGCCAAAAGCGCTCCGGTACTGACCCTGCTGTTCATCGGCATCTTCGTGCTGCTGACCCTCGCCGTGTCGGGCCTGGGCCATGCCACCTTGCTGGTGATCCAGAAGTGGGCCACCTACGTATTCGGCGCACTAAATATCCTGGTGGGCGGTTTCCTCTGCGCCACCATCGACTGGAGCGCGGTATTCAACGCCACGCCTGCGCCGTTGAGCGCGATGATCATCGGCGTCGGCACCATGGCCGCCGGTACCGGTATCGGCTGGGCCAACGCCGGTGCCGACATGTCGCGCTACCAGCACCGCAGCGTCAAGGCCGTGCGCCTGGTGGCCTCCGCGGCATTCGGTGCGGGGATTCCGCTGGTGCTGTTGATCACCCTCGGCGGTTTGCTGTCGGTGGGCAACAACGACCTGGCGTCGGCCACTGACCCGATCATCGCGATCCGCGACATGCTGCCGACCTGGATGGCGGTGCCGTACCTGATCACCGCGTTTGGCGGGCTGTTGCTGTCGAATAACCTGTCGGTGTACTCGGCGGGGCTCACCACCTTGACCCTCGGCTTGAAGGTCAAGCGCGTACACGCGGTGATCGTCGACATCGTCGCGATCTTCGCCGGTTCGATCTACTTCATGCTGATCGCCGACAGTTTCTACGGCCCGTTCATCACCTTCATCTCGTTGCTGGCGGTACCGATCACCGCCTGGGTCGGGATCTTTGTCGTCGACCTGATTCATCGCCACTACTACAGCCCCAAAGACCTGCTGGACGTAACGCCAAGCAGCGCCTACTGGTACCGTGGCGGAGTTGAATGGCGTGCGTTCGGCGCCTGGGCGATTGCGATCGTGCTGGGCTTCAGCTTCACCACCATCGGCACCACGGCCGAGAATATCTGGTTCGCCGGTCCGCTGTCCGATTCGTGGCTGGGCCACAACGGCCTGGGCTGGATCGTCACCTTCCTGGTGGCCGGCGGGATTTATGCGGTACTGGGTGGCGCGGCTGATCGTCGTCCGGCTTTGGTAGAGAGCGCTAATGTCTAGATTGCTGCACAGCGGCCAGGTCATCGTCGACCTGGTCATGTCCCTCGACACATTGCCCGCCACCGGCGGCGATGTATTGGCCAACTCCGCCAGCTTCGAAGCCGGCGGTGGCTTCAACGTGATGGCCGCGGCCCGACGCAATGGCTTGCCGGTGGTCTACCTGGGCCGCCATGGCACCGGCCGCTTCGGCGACCTGGCGCGCGCGGCGATGCAGGCCGAGGGCATTGAAATGGCCTTGGCCGCCAGCGACGACAAGGACACCGGCCTGTGTGTGTCCCTGACCGAAGCCACCACCGAGCGTACCTTCATTTCCCATATCGGCGCTGAGGGTGACTTGCTCGCGCAAGACCTGGCCAATGCGGTACCACGCGACGACGACTACGTGTACGTCAGCGGCTACAGCCTGCTGCTGGAAGGCAAGGCCCAGGCGTTGCTCGATTGGCTGTTGGCGTTGCCGCGCGAGATCAAGGTGGTGTTCGATCCGGGCCCGCTGGTGAAGGCACCGGACTCGGCCTTGATGGTCGCCCTGTTGCCGCGTATCGATATCTGGACCAGCAACGGTCCGGAAGCGCTGGCCTTTACCGGCGCGAGCGATCTGGCGGGGGCATTGCTCAAGCTCAACGAGCACTTGCCCGCCGACACCTTGCTGGTGGTGCGCGATGGACCGAATGGCTGCTGGATCAGCCGCAATGGCCAGGCCGAGCATGTGCCGGGATTCAAGGTCAAGGCGGTGGACAGCAACGGTGCCGGCGATGCTCACGCCGGGGTGTTTATCGCTGGCCTGGCCAATGGTTTGGCGCCAGCTGTCGCGGCACGTCGCGCGAACGCGGCGGCGGCCTTGGCGGTCACGCGCTGGGGGCCGGCCACCTCACCGGGCATGGCTGAAGTGGATGCGTTGTTGAGCGAGGGCTGATTCGGCAGAATAGTCGCCATTCAGCACGGAGCAGCGTCATGACTCAGAACATCTACGACACCGAGGTTTTCTTCGAGGGCTACAGCAAAATGGGCCGCTCGGTAGAAGGCCTCGCCGGCGCGCCGGAGTGGCCGGCGTTGCAATCCATGCTGCCGCCGATGCCAGGGTTGAAAGTGGTGGACCTGGGTTGCGGCTACGGCTGGTTCAGTCGCTGGGCGCAGGAGCAGGGCGCCGAACAGGTGCTGGGGCTGGATGTCTCGCAAAAGATGCTGGCGCGGGCAAAGGAGATGACCTCGTCGTCGGCCATCACCTACGCCATTGCCGACCTGGAAAAACTCGAGCTGCCTGACGCCACTTTCGACCTGGCCTATAGCTCATTGGCTTTCCATTACATCGTCGATCTTAAGGGCCTGTTCGCGCGTATCCATCAAGCGTTGGTCCCGGGCGGGCGGTTGGTGTTTTCCATCGAGCACCCGATTTTCATGGCGCCCCGGCAACCGGGCTGGCTGATTGATGAGCAAGGGCGCAAGAGCTGGCCGGTGGACAGCTACCAGTTGCAAGGACCACGGGTGACAAACTGGCTGGCGGAGGGTGTGATCAAGCAACATCGCACCGTGGGCACGTTGCTGACGCTGTTGATCCAGGCGGGGTTTACCCTGACTCATGTCGACGAGTGGGGCCCGAGCGAAGCGGACCTGAAAGCCCGCCCCGCACTGGCAGAAGAGCTTGAACGCCCAATGATGCTACTGGTGGCCGCCCACCGCTGATTCCTTGGGTGAAAACCCGACCAAAAATGTGGGAGCGGGCTTGCTCGCGAATGCGGTGGCTCAGCCAATGAATCTGGCACTGATACACCGCTTTCGCGAGCAAGCCCGCTCCCACATTTTGTTCCGCGTTAACCGGCCTTTTTCAGCGCCTCAATCAACTCATCCTTGCGCATGGTCGAGCGCCCGGGAATGTCCTTGGCACGCGCTTCTCTCAGCAAGCTTTCCTTGGTCTGCGTACCCAGCGAAACCCTGCTGTTACGCGGATGCCCCTCACGGCTGGCAGCAGCCCGCTTGGCCGACTCATGCCGGTCCAGGGACTTCTTTGCCGGCGCCTTGCGCTGGCCTGAACCGCCGGCCTTTTCGCCGCCGCCAGACTGCTTGTTGACGGTGGCCCAGGCCCGCGCCTCGGCTTCTTCTTTCGACAAGCCCTGGTGCTCATAACTCTCTTCGATATGGGCGGCCTTGCGCTTCTGTTCGGTGGTGTATTTGGCTTTGCTTCCACGAGGCATTGCGATACTCCTTCTGGCCCTCATACAAGATACAAGGGCCAGACCAGGCAAGGTGTGTTATTGGCTCGCTTCGCTTTCAAGCTTGCGAGCCGCTTCCACGCCGGACGCGGTGAGCTTGATCGGCAGGTTCAGCGAATGTTCACCGGCATCGTTGCAGGTCACATGGCCTTCCTTGATCCACCCGCGGTCCTGCAAGGTGGCCAAGGCGCTGGCCACCACTTTTTCACCTCGGTAGTTGTCCAGCACTTCTTTGCCCAACCCACTGGGATGAGCGTGGAGCAGACGGGTGAGGACTTCTTTTTCAAGGTTGTGATCGACGTTCATGCATACCTCTTCACTGGGAAATGGTTGGGTGTTCGTCTTTCTTGCGCATTAAGGCGCGGGCTGTTTTGGCGCGCCGGGGATGTTGGAGTCATCGCCTTTATTGATCGAGGGCGAAGTGGCACCTGGTCCCATTTTGCCGTTGGGCACCGCACCGCTGTTGCGATTGGTGTCGTCGCCCTGGGTGCGTGGGTCCCTGCTGTTGTCGATGATGGCGCCGCCGTTGGTGTCCATGCCGGTACCCATCGAGTCCTTCGACTCCTGGGCGGCCGGGTTGGGCGGGCTACCGACAGGGTCGGTCGGGCCGGTGCTGGAACCTGTGGAGGCGGCAAAGCTGCTCAGCGAAACAGCAGACAGCAAACCGGTGAGGGCGAGGGCGGCAAATTTGGAAGTCGTCATGATGGTGTCTCCATATGATTAATGTCCTTACCTGATATTGGTCCGCCCTCGTTTGTGATTCGTGCCTCGATACCGACGAACGGTCTTAGGTCGCTTGTAAGATTTTGTGTGACGAGATTCGGCGCCAGATCAACCGCGCCACCGTGATCAGCCAATTGAGCAGCGCCACCGCCAGTACGCTCATCAACAGGGTCGGCATGCCGTATTCGACGATGACCTTGCCCGCCAGCAGCGGGAAACCGAACACCCCGATAAAGTACGCCAGGCTGAACAGCAGCAACGCCTGGGAGGTGGTGCCGGCGGGTGCCTCGTTGGCGGCCAAACCATTGATCACCGAATACGTCAGGCCGTAACCGACGCCCAGGGTGACGGCTGCCAGCAGGTAGCTGTAGTTGCCGCTGACTCTGAACCCGAACAGGAAAATCGACACCAGCATCAACCCCGACAACACACACGCCGCCCAATACGGATCACGCTTGACCACGATGCCGGCGATCAGCAGGCGGCTGGTAATCGCCGCACTCATGAAGCCCAGGAAGAACAGCGAATAGTCCAGCCCGTGCAACGCCGCGTAGCTGGTCTGGAAACTCGACAGCCCGCCAAACACGCAACCGCCGAGGCCCACCATGATGATCGCGAACACCGCTTTCGATGACAGCACCTGGCGCGTGGCCGACCAGGAAATCTTCGCCACCGGCGCGGTGTGTTGACTCAGCGCGCGACCCAGTCGCCAGAAAATCAGCACACCCACCAGGCTCGCCAGCGCTGCTATATGAAAGGCCGCCGTCAGCGAAAAATCCAGGGCACTTGCCGCCCGCCCCAGCAGTGGCCCGGAGCCGATTCCGGTCATCATGCTGCCCGACAGCAGGGCAAAATACTTGGCCCGTTGCGCCGGTTCCACCAGCATCGCGACGATGATCGGCCCCAACGTGTAGAACACGCCCCAGCCCAATCCCAACGACAAGCCAAAAAGCATCAAGCCCTCGCCGAACCCCGGCGCCAGCGCAAAGCCCAGGCACGCCACCACCAGCAATACGCCGAGCAGGGCGATCGACCTGGCAGCCCCCAGCAGGTCGGCCAGATGCCCGGAAACCAGCACCGCCACAAAGGTGCTGAGCATCGCCATGGAGATCACGCTGCCGGCGTCGTGTTCGTTGCCGCCGCGCGAATGGATCAGCAGCGACAGCAAGAATGTCGAGCCATAGGACAGGGAAAGCAGGTAGCTGGCGAGGCAGAAAAGGGCGAACAGTTTTCCGCCGACGGCAGGTGAGGCGTGCATGGAAGAGCCTTGCATCTGTTGGATTTATGCCCAACTTTTTACCATGCACGGCACGTGGGATTGTTCTGTGGTTCGCGGTGCTTGCGTTAGCCCGCAGCGGAGTATGGTGTGCCGATTTCTTCGATGAACAGATCCATGAATCCCTTCAGCCGTTCATGGCGCGCCAGGGCCATGCGTTGCCCCGTCGGCGTCTGAAATCCGCCCGCCAGATGCAGCAGCTTGGTCTGGAAATGGTCGAGGCAAAAGCGCTTGTCGTTGTACTCACGGCGCTGTGCCGTTGGGTCTGCCGGATCATACAGCCCGCTGCCCATGCGCCCGGCGATGTAAAACGTGCGGGCCACGCCGATCATGCCCAGGGAATCCAAGCGGTCGGCATCCTGCATAATCTTTGCTTCAAGCGTCACCGGCGTCAGGCCCGCCGAAAAACTGTGAGTCTCGATGGCATGCGTCACCGCTGCAATCGTCTCGGGCTGCCACGCCAGCCCCTGCAAAATCTGCCCGGCCTTGTCCGCCGCCAATGTTGAGGCCTTGGAACGCAACGGCGAATTCTTCTCCACCGCGACGCAGTCATGGAGCAGCACCGCCGCCAGCAGCACCTCCAGATCGCCACCTTCCTCTGCCTGGATCGACCGCACGTTGTGCCACACCCGTTGCAAGTGGGACAGGTCGTGGGCGCCGTCTTCGGAAGGCTCAAGGGCGTGAGGCAATAACGTCGCGGCGAGGTCGGTCAAGGGCGTGAAGGGCATGGGGGTTCTCAAAGGTCGATGGCCTGCAGGTTAGCCGTGAATCAAATTGCACTGCAATCGGTCATTAAAGCGCCTTAGTATGTGTGCTCTCTTTCCCTGACAAGGCCTGCCCATGACCATCGAGATTCGCCCCGCCGTGCCCAGCGATGCTGCGCAGATCCTGACCTTCATCACCGAGCTGGCCGACTATGAAAAAGCCCGGCACGAAGTGATCGCCAGCGTGGTGGACATCGAGCGCAGCCTGTTCAGTGAAGGTGCCACCGCCCACGGCCTGATCTGCCTGCGCGACGGTTTGCCGATCGGCTTTGCGGTGTTTTTTTTCAGCTATTCCACGTGGCTGGGCAGCAACTGCCTGTACCTCGAAGACCTGTACATCAACCCCGAGCAACGCGGTGGCGGGGCGGGCAAGAAGTTGCTGCGCCACCTGGCGAAAATCGCCTGTGACAACGGCTGCGGGCGTTTCGAGTGGAGCGTGCTGGACTGGAACGAGCCGGCCATCGCGTTCTACAAATCCATCGGTGCCCAGCCCCAGGAAGAGTGGGTACGCTACCGCATGGAAGGCGACGCCCTGAGGGATTTCGCACAGGGTTAAGTGTGCATAAAGGACCGGCTTTTAAAGCCGGTTTTTTTATATATTTGCTCACTATATGGGATGATAATTTATATATTGAGATATTCAGGTTTCTGGGTTTATAGTCTTGCGCATCAGCACTCACTACCAAAAACAAAACAGGTGAAGCGATGCAGGCACAACCGTTGTCGTTACCTCCGGTGCCCGAGCCGACGTACGGCGAGCGACTGAAGAACAAAGTCGTGGTCATCACCGGTGCCGCCCAAGGCATTGGCGAGGCTATCGTCGCCTGCTTCCAGGCTCAGCAGGCGCGCCTGGTGATCGGTGATATCCAGGGCGAGAAGGTCGAGCAGGTCGCCGCCCACTGGCGCGAACACGGCGCCGAGATCTACGCACAACCTGTCGACATCACTTCCAAGGATCAATGGCGCGCCCTGGTGGACGTCGCTATCGAACGCTTTGGCCGCGTCGATGTGCTGGTCAATTGCGCCGGCGTCAACGTGTTCCGCGACCCGCTGGAAATGACCGACGAAGACTGGCGCCGCTGCTTCGCCATCGACCTCGACGGCGCCTGGTACGGCTGCCGTACCGTGTTGCCGCACATGATCGAGCAAGGCATCGGCAACATCATCAACATCGCCTCCACCCACTCCAGCCACATCATTCCCGGCTGCTTCCCGTACCCGGTGGCCAAGCACGGCTTGCTCGGGCTGACCCGCGCCCTGGGCATCGAATACGCGCCCAAGGGCATCCGCGTAAATGCCATCGCGCCGGGCTATATCGAAACCCAACTCAACGTCGATTACTGGAACGGCTTTGCCGACCCGCACGCCGAGCGCCAGCGTGCCTTCGACCTGCACCCGCCCAAGCGCATCGGCCAGCCGATTGAAGTGGCGATGACGGCACTGTTTCTTGCGACCGATGAGGCGCCCTTTATCAATGCCACCTGCCTGATGATCGATGGTGGGCGGTCGGTGATGTACCACGATTAAAACTTTTCCAAATAACAAGAAGAGGTGGTTCATGCTCAAGAAAACACTAGGCACCCTTGCCCTCACGATGGCGCTCAGCGGCCTGGCCTCTGCCGAAGAAGTAAAGATCGGCTTCCTGGTCAAGCAGGCGGAAGAGCCCTGGTTCCAGACCGAATGGGCCTTCGCTGAAAAAGCCGGCAAGGACCATGGTTTCACCGTGATCAAGATCGCCGTGCCCGACGGCGAGAAAACCCTGTCCGCCATCGATACCCTGGCCGCCAACGGCGCCAAGGGTTTCGTGATCTGCCCGCCGGACGTGTCCCTGGGCCCTGCGATCATGGCCAAGGCCAAGCTGAATAACCTCAAAGTGCTGGCGGTAGACGACCGCTTCGTCGACGCCAAGGGCAAGCCCATGGAAGACGTGCCTTACGTCGGCCTGGACGCCTACAAGATCGGCCAGAAACAAGGCGAAGCCATGGCCACCGAAGCCAAGCATCGCAACTGGGACTGGAAGGACACCTACGCCGTCATCAATACCTTCGACGAGCTGGAAACCGGCAAGAAGCGCACCGACGGTTCGGTAGAAGGCCTCAAGGCCGCCGGCCTGCCGGTTGACCATATCCTGTTCACCGCGCAGAAAACCCTCGACGTGCCGGGCGCCATGGACTCCACCAACTCGGCCCTGGTGAAACTGCCCAGCGGCGCGAAAAACCTGCTGATTGGCGGCATGAACGACAGCACCGTACTGGGCGGCGTACGCGCCACCGAAAGCGCCGGCTTCAAGGCCACAAACGTGATTGGCGTGGGCATCAACGGCACCGACGCCATCGAAGAACTGAAGAAATCCGACACCGGTTTCTACGGCTCGATGCTGCTCAGCCCCGATGCGTCCGGCTATAAAACTGCGACCTCGATGTTCGAGTGGGTGACCAAAGGCACTGAGCCTGCCAAGTTCACCGCACTGGATAACGTGACCCTGATCACCCGCGCCAACTTCAAGGAAGAGTTGAGCAAGATCGGTCTGTGGAAATGAACAGCGCCGCTGCAGAGAGCCTGCGCTTCAACGGCATCGGCAAGGAGTTTCCCGGGGTGAAGGCCCTGGCGCAGATCAGCTTCGAAGCGCGGCCCCATTCGGTGCATGCGCTGATGGGCGAGAACGGCGCGGGCAAGTCGACCTTGCTGAAAATCCTCGGCGGTTTTTATCCGCCCAACAGCGGCAGCTTGCAGTTGGGCGAACGCAGCGTGAGTTTCAAGTCGGCGGCCGACAGCATCGCCAGCGGCATCGCAGTGATTCACCAGGAGCTGCAACTGGTGCCGGAAATGACCGTCGCCGAGAACCTGCTGCTGGGGCATATGCCGTCGCGCTTTGGCGTGGTCAATCGCGGGGCGATGGTGCGCAAGGCACGGGAACTGCTCAAGGGCCTGGCGGATGAAATCGATCCGAACATGCGCCTGGGCAGCCTGTCCCTCGGCCAGCGGCAACTGGTGGAAATCGCCAAGGCCATGTCGCGCAACGCCCATGTGATTGCGTTCGACGAACCCACCAGCAGCCTCTCGGCCCGTGAGATCGAGCGGCTGATGGTGATCATCGCCCGGCTGCGGGATGAAGGCCGGGTGATCCTCTACGTGTCGCACCGCATGGAGGAGGTGTTCCGCATTTGCGACGCGGTGACGGTGTTCAAGGACGGGCGCTTCGTGCGCACGTTCGAGGACATGACGCAGTTGAGCGTCGACCAGTTGGTCAACTGCATGGTCGGGCGCGATATCCAGGATATCTACGACTACCGGCCGCGCGAGCACTGCGGTGAAGCGCTGCGAGTCGAAGGTTTGCTCGGGCCGGGGTTGCAGGAACCGGTGAGCCTGCAGGTGAACAAGGGCGAGATTCTCGGGCTGTTCGGCCTGGTGGGGGCCGGGCGTACAGAGTTGTTGCGCCTGCTCGCCGGGCTGTCCCGCAGCACCCAGGGGACCCTGGTGCTGCATGGCCAGGCGCAGACGTTCAAGACACCACGGGATGCGATTGCGGCGGGGGTGTTGCTCTGCCCCGAAGACCGCAAGAAGGAAGGCATCGTGCCCCGCGCGAGTGTTGCGGAGAACATCAATATCAGTGCGCGGCGTGACCATGCGCGCTTCGGCTGGCTGATCCAGGGCGGCTGGGAACGCACCAACGCCCAGCGGCAGATCAGCGCGCTGAACGTGCGCACGCCGTCGGCGGACCAGCCGATTCTGTTCCTGTCGGGCGGTAACCAGCAGAAGGCAATTCTCGGCCGCTGGTTGTCGATGCCGATGAAAGTGTTGCTGCTGGACGAGCCGACCCGCGGCATCGATATCGGTGCCAAGTCGGAGATCTACCAGATCATTCACAACCTGGCGGCCAGTGGCATCGCGGTGATCGTGGTATCCAGCGACCTGATGGAAGTGATGGGCATCTCCGACCGCATCCTGGTGATGAGCGAAGGCGCCCTGACCGGCGAATTGACCCGCGATCAAGCGGACGAAGCACGGCTGCTGCAACTGGCTCTTCCGCGTACGCGGGACTGAAGAATACGAGGTGGGTATGTCACAGGTAAAAACTGCAAGAAGCTTCTGGCCGGGGTTCAACCAGCGCAAGTTTCTCGATGATTGGGTCATGCTGCTGGCGGCCTTGAGCATCTTTGTGCTCAGCGCCATCTTCATCGACAACTTCCTCTCGCCGCTGAACATGCGTGGCCTGGGTCTGGCGATTTCCACTGTGGGGATTGCGGCCTGCACCATGCTGTTTTGCCTGGCGTCGGGGCACTTCGACTTGTCGGTGGGTTCGGTGATCGCCTGTTCGGGCGTGGTGGCGGGGATCGTGATTCGCGACACCGACAGCGTGTTCTTCGGCGTGTCGGCGGCGTTGGCCATGGGCCTGGTGGTGGGACTGATCAACGGCATCGTGATCGCCAAGCTGCGGATCAACGCGTTGATCACGACGCTGGCGACGATGCAGATCGTGCGTGGGCTGGCGTATATCTTTTCCAACGGCAAGGCGGTCGGCGTGATGGACGAAAACTTCTTCGTCTTTGGTAACGGCCAGCTGTTTGGCGTGCCGGTGCCAATCGTCATCACCGTGCTGTGCTTTGTGTTTTTTGGCTGGTTGCTGAACTACACCACCTACGGGCGCAACACCATGGCCATCGGCGGCAACCAGGAAGCGGCGCTGTTGGCCGGGGTGAATGTCGACCGCACCAAGATCATCATCTTTGCCGTGCACGGGGTAATCGGCGCGTTGGCCGGGGTGATCCTGGCGTCGCGGATGACCTCGGGGCAACCAATGATTGGCCAGGGGTTCGAGTTGACGGTGATCTCGGCGTGCGTGCTGGGCGGGGTGTCGCTGAGCGGCGGGATCGGGATGATCCGGCATGTGATTGCCGGGGTGCTGATTCTGGCGATCATCGAGAACGCGATGAACCTGAAGAACATCGACACCTTCTACCAATACGTGATTCGCGGCTCGATCCTGCTGTTGGCGGTGATTATCGACCGCATGAAACAGCGATAAAAAGGGCGCCACACGACCAATGTGGGAGCGGGCTTGCTCGCGAAAACGGTGTGTCAGTCAGCCTATGCATTAACTGGAAAACCGCATTCGCGAGCAAGCCCGCTCCCACATTTTGATCTCCTCTGTTTTGCTGGTCCGCATTTGCCATAATGCTCGCCGTTTTCGTACTTCCCAATAGGCCCGATATGCAGGAAAACGCCCAAACTCCCGTCAAAGAAGCCGCGCCCACCGGCACTCAAACCCTGCTTCGTGGCCTGGGCGTGGTGCAGGCAGTGGCGGCCGGTGCGCGGGATCTGAAGGAAATCGCCAAGCGCATCGGCACCACCCGCAGCACCACTCACCGCCTGGCCAGTTGCCTGGTGGAAGAACGCTACCTGCGCGTAGTGCCGCAAGTCGGTTATCTGCTGGGCCCCAAATTGATCGAGCTGGGTTTCCAGGCCCGTGAAGAACTGCCTTTGGTCAGCCTGGCAGTGCCGTATCTGGACGAGTTGTCGGCGTTGACCGGCGATACCATCCACCTGGCTATTCGCGAATACGACGACGTGCTGTACCTGCACAAGAACCCTGGCCGCAACGGCCCGGAAATGCGCTCGCGCGTCGGCCATCGCATGCCGCTGGCGCGCACCGGGATCGGCAAGGCGTTGCTGCTGGATGACAGCGTGGAAGAGTGGCAGCGCCTGTATCAGGTCAGCTTGCCGACGGGCGGGAAGAATCTGCAGTGGCCGCAGCACCCCGAGCAATCCTGGGCGCAGTTTGAACAGCGCATGCAGGAATACGTGGCGGGCGGTTATGCGTTCGACCTGGAAGACAACGAACCGTCGATCCGTTGTGTCGCGGCACCGGTGCGCGATGCCAGCCGGCGAATCGTCGCCGGCATCAGCATCGCCAGTACCGTGCCCTACATGCCGCTGGAGAAAATGGCCGAGCTGATCCCTGTGATCAAACAGGTCGCAGCACGGCTGTCAGCGGAGTTGGGCGCGAAGGCCTGATCAGGCCGTGATCGTTCCCACGCTCCGCGTGGGAATGCCGCTTCGGACGCTCCGCGTCCAGCAGGACTTGAGCCCTGCGCAACGGTGACGCAGAGCGTCACAGCATGCGTTCCCACGCAGAGCGTGGGAACGATCATGATCAGGCCTTCAGGGTCGCCATGTCGATCACGAAGCGGTACTTCACATCACCGGCAATCATGCGGGTGTAGGCTTCGTTGATCTGGCGGATGTCGAGCATCTCGATGTCGCAGGTGATGCCGTGCTCGGCGCAGAAATCCAGGACTTCCTGGGTTTCGGCAATCCCACCGATCAACGAACCGGCCAGCACCTTGCGGCCCAGCACCAGCTTGGCAGCGTTGACGGGCGGGTCGACCGGCTCGATCAAACCTACCAGGATGTGCACGCCGTCAAAGCGCAGTACGTCGAGGTAGGGATTCAAGTCGTGCTGCACCGGGATGGTGTCCAGCAGGAAGTCGAAATGCCCGGCAGCGGCTTTCATCTGGGCTTCGTCGGTGGACACGATCACGTGGTCGGCGCCCTGGCGACGGCCTTCTTCAGCCTTGCTCGCGGAGCGGGTGAACAGCGTCACTTCCGCGCCCATGGCCTTGGCGAACTTGATGCCCATATGGCCCAAACCACCCATGCCCAGAACGCCAACCTTGTCGCCAGCCTTCACGCCGTAGTGCTTGAGCGGCGAGTAGGTGGTGATGCCGGCGCAGAGGATCGGCGCGGCGCTGGCCAGGTCGAGCTTGGCCGGGATCTTCACCACGAAGTGCTCGCTGACCACGATGCTGTCGGAGTAGCCGCCCATGGTGTTGCTGCCGTCGACCCGGTCCGGGGTGGCGTAGGTCATGGTCGGGCCTTCGAGGCAGTATTGCTCGAGGTCCGCGTGGCAGGCGTCGCAGTGACGGCAGGAGTCGACCATGCAGCCAACACCCACCAGGTCGCCGACTTTGTGCGCGGTGACGCTGGCGCCGACGGCGGTGACTTTACCGACGATCTCGTGGCCCGGCATCAGCGGGTACACGGCGATGCCCCATTCGTTGCGTGCCTGGTGGATGTCGGAGTGGCAGACGCCGCAGTAGAGAATTTCGATCGCCACGTCATCGACGCGCGGGCTACGGCGTTCGAAGGACATGGGGGCGAGGGGAGTGGTGGCCGATTGAGCGGCATAACCGATGGCGGTGTACATGGAGAAACCTCGCAGGTGCAGTAACAGGTGAGGTGGCGCATTCTCCGCGCCGTGCCTGGGTGCGGCCATGGCGATTGCTCCGAGTCTCATGCCTATTCGTCCGGGAGTGCACCTGGATTGGATCGTTGTGGCGCCAGACCTGCGATGATGGTCTCATCCCCTTTTTCGCGAAGTTTTTGCCATGTTGTTGACCCGCCATGTCGATGCCAATGCCGCGTTGGTTGCCTTGATCGAACCCCTGACACCCCGTGATGGGTTCTCGCCCACGAACCTGCCGGGCGTGCAGGTATTGCGTGCCAGTTGCGATGTGGCGCGGGGCCCGCAGATTTATGAACCGAGTCTGATGATCGTCGCCCAGGGCAGCAAGGTCGCGTACCTGGGCCCGCGTACCCTGGAGTACGGCGCGGGGCATTACCTGATTCAGGCGATGCCGGTGCCGTTCGAATGCGAGACTTTTGCCATGCCGAATGCACCGCTGTTGGGGGTGACGGTGGGCATTGATCGGGTGGTGCTGGGTGAGTTGGTGATGGCGATGGGGATCCAGAGCGGGCCACCGCCAGCGGCGCAAACGTTGGAGTCGATGAGTTCGGTGGTGCTGGACGACGCCATGCGCGGCTGCGTCGAACGCCTGTTGCAGTGCCTGCACGATCCGCTGGAGAGCCGGATCATGGGCCCGGCGCGGGTGCGGGAATTATTGTTCACCGCATTGCGCGGGCCACAGGCGGATGTGTTGCGCGCGCTGGTGGAGCAGCAGGGGCAGTTTTCGCGGGTGGCGACCTCGTTGAATCACCTGCATGCCCATTACGCCGAGCCGCTGAATATCGAGACGTTGGCAGGTTATGCGCACATGAGTGCGTCGACCTTTCACGAACACTTCAAGCGCTGCACGCTGTTGTCGCCGGTGCAGTACCTCAAGCGTTTGCGGTTGCTCAAGGCACAGCAGTTGCTGTTGGTGGAGGGCATGGGCGTGGCGCAGGCGGCCCACAGTGTGGGGTATCAGAGCACGTCGCAGTTCAGCCGGGAGTACAAGCGCTACTTCGAGCGCAGCCCTGGGGATGAGCGGGCGGCGTAACTCTCCCGGGCACAATTCGGTCAAAAATGTGGGAGCGGGCTTGCTCGCGAAAGCGGTGGTTCAGCCAAAACATCTGTGACTGATACACCGCTTTCGCGAGCAAGCCCGCTCCCACATTTGACCGAGTCGATGGGTCTTTTTCCGGGCTACAAAAAAGGCCCCCATTTGGGAGCCTTCTGTTCAAGCAGCGGATTACATATTCGGGTAAGTCGGCCCACCCGCACCTTCCGGCGTCACCCACGTAATGTTCTGCGAAGGGTCCTTGATGTCACAGGTCTTGCAGTGCACGCAGTTCTGGGCGTTGATCTGGAAGCGCTTCTCGCCGTCTTCCTTGGTGATCACTTCATACACGCCGGCCGGGCAGTAGCGCTGCGCCGGTTCATCGTAAAGCGGCAGGTTGGTGCCGATCGGGATGCTCGGGTCTTTCAGCTTCAGGTGGCACGGTTGTTCTTCTTCGTGGTTGGTACCGGAGATGAACACCGAACTCAGCTTGTCGAAGCTCAGCTTGCCGTCGGGTTTCGGGTAGTCGATCTTCTTGCTGTCCTTGGCCAGCTTGAGGCAGGCGTAGTCCGGCTTGGTATCGTGCAGGGTAAACGGCATTTTGCCGCCGAGGATGTTCTGGTCGAACCAGTTGAAGCCGGCACCAATGATCGGGCCGAACTTGTGCATCGCCGGGCCGAAGTTACGGCTGGCGAACAGTTCTTCGTAGAGCCAGCTGTTCTTGAAACTGTCGACGTAAGCGGTCAGTTCGTCACCGCCTTCGGATTCGGCGAACAGGCGGTCAGCCACGGCGTCAGCGGCGAGCATGCCGGACTTCATCGCGGTGTGGCTGCCCTTGATCTTGGCGAAGTTCAGGGTGCCCAGGTCGCAGCCGATCAGCGCGCCGCCCTTGAACACCATTTTCGGCAGCGAGTTCAGGCCGCCTTTGCAGATGGCACGGGCGCCGTAGCTGATGCGCTTGCCGCCTTCCAGGTACTGGGCCAGCACCGGGTGATGCTTGAGGCGCTGGAATTCGTCGAACGGCGACAGGAAGGTGTTGCTGTAGGACAGGTCGACGATCAGGCCGACGACCACCTGGTTGTTTTCCAGGTGATAGAGGAACGAACCGCCGGTGTTCTCGGCGCTCATGATGTCCAGCGGCCAGCCGGCGGTGTGCACCACCAGGCCTGGCTGGTGTTTGGCCGGGTCGATTTCCCAGATTTCCTTCAGGCCGATGCCGTAGTGCTGGGCGTCGGCGTCGCCGTCCAGGTTGAAGCGCTGGATCAGTTGCTTGCCGATGTGGCCACGGCAACCTTCGGCGAACAGCGTGTACTTGCCACGCAGTTCCATGCCCGGGGTGTAGACGCCTTCTTTCGGGTTGCCTTCACGGTCGACGCCCAGGTCACCGGTGATGATCCCGCGCACCACGCCGTTTTCGTCGAACAGCGCTTCCTGGGCGGCGAAGCCTGGGTAGACTTCCACACCCAGGTTTTCGGCCTGCTGGGCGAGCCAGCGGCACAGGTTGCCCAGGGAAATAATGTAGTTGCCTTCGTTGTGCATGGTCTTGGGCACAAAGAAGTCAGGCACTTTGGTGGAAGCTTCGCTGGAGCGCAGTACATAGATGTCATCACGCACAACAGGGGTGTTGAGCGGTGCACCGAGTTCTTTCCAGTCCGGGAACAGTTCGTTCAGGGCACGGGGTTCAAACACGGCACCGGACAGGATATGAGCGCCGACTTCGGAGCCTTTTTCGACCACGCAGACGCTGATTTCCTTACCGGCTTCGGCGGCCTTCTGCTTCAATCGGCAGGCGGCAGACAGGCCTGCCGGGCCAGCGCCGACGATGACCACGTCGAATTCCATGTATTCGCGTTCCACAGGCTATCTCCTACTCAAGGCTCAACGGCTTTTTTTTCTAATGGGTGGAGGTTCGGTGATCCGTCCCACAATGCCTGCATCAATCTCATGCAAAGGGCAGGGGACGACCCACCTTTCTCTCTAGGTGGCGCATTATATCTACACCACTCTCAGCGTCCAATACAAACGTTTGTTTGAATTGCCCGCAAGCTAGGTAAATCAAAGCAACGCGGCTTATAACTGACCATTTTGGCGTATTGACCGGAATAGGCGTTCCGGTCAATATACGGTCGGTTTTGCGCATCCCGTAGGCAGACTGTGGGTTTCAAGGCCACCTCGAAAGACAGGCTGAAGGCAAATAAGGGTGACGCGCGAGCCACGATGGCGCGCAGTTTACACGCCACGATAATGAATGACCTCTCAGTCACCGCTGACGAACGGTCATCACTCCCGTGAGCAAGGTCCCCCGCCGACGATTGCCGGTGTTTTTGGAGGTGCCCTTGTGTGCCGATGAGCATCAAACCGCCAGGTTCGCCTAGGCGACTTTCTTTTCACCGGAGAGTAACGAGGAATCCATGAAGGTTCTTGTAGCTGTCAAACGCGTTGTCGATTACAACGTGAAAGTTCGCGTCAAGGCGGACAATTCCGGCGTCGACCTCGCTAACGTCAAGATGTCGATGAACCCTTTCTGCGAAATCGCCGTGGAAGAAGCCGTACGCCTGAAAGAGAAAGGCGTTGCGACTGAAATCGTCGTCGTTTCCATCGGTCCGACCACTGCTCAAGAGCAGCTGCGTACCGCCCTGGCGCTGGGTGCCGATCGCGCCATCCTCGTCGAATCCGCTGAAGAGCTGACTTCCCTGGCCGTTGCCAAGTTGTTGAAAGCCGTTGTCGACAAGGAACAGCCATCGCTGGTGATCCTCGGCAAACAAGCCATCGACAGCGACAACAACCAGACTGGCCAGATGCTGGCTGCACTGACCGGTTACGGCCAGGGCACCTTCGCCTCGAAAGTCGAAGTGAGCGGCGACAAGGTTGCCGTGACCCGCGAAATCGACGGCGGCGCGCAGACAGTTTCCCTGAAACTGCCGGCCATCGTCACCACCGACCTGCGTTTGAACGAGCCGCGCTACGCGTCCCTGCCAAACATCATGAAAGCCAAGAAGAAGCCTCTCGAAGTGCTGACTCCGGATGCTTTGGGCGTTTCCACCGCCTCCACCAACAAGACCGTCAAAGTCGAAGCGCCGGCTGCACGCAGCGCGGGCATCAAGGTCAAGTCGGTGGCTGAACTGGTCGAGAAACTGAAAAACGAAGCGAAGGTAATCTAACCATGACTATCTTGGTAATCGCAGAACACGACAACAAGGTCGTGGCTCCGGCCACCCTGAACACTGTTGCCGCCGCCGCCAAAATCGGTGGTGATATCCACGTGCTGGTCGCTGGCCAAAACGTTGGTGCCGTGGCTGAGGCCGCTGCCAAAATCGCTGGCGTGAGCAAAGTACTGGTTGCCGATAACGCAGCCTACGCTCACCAATTGCCGGAAAACGTTGCGCCGCTGGTTGCAGAGCTGGGCGCTGGCTACAGCCACATCCTGGCTGCCGCCACCTCCAATGGCAAAAACATCCTGCCGCGCGTTGCTGCGCAACTGGACGTTGACCAGATCTCCGAGATCGTTTCGGTAGAAAGCGCCGACACCTTCAAGCGTCCGATCTATGCCGGTAACGCCATCGCTACCGTGCAGTCTACTGCGTCGGTAAAAGTCATCACCGTGCGTGCCACCGGTTTCGACCCGGTGGCTGCTGAAGGTGGTTCGGCTGCGGTTGAAGCTGTGGCCGCTGCCCACGACGCTGGCACTTCCAGCTTCGTTGGCGAAGAGCTGGCCAAGTCCGAT
Source organism: Pseudomonas sp. P7779 (assembly GCF_013386315.1). NCBI lineage: Bacteria > Pseudomonadati > Pseudomonadota > Gammaproteobacteria > Pseudomonadales > Pseudomonadaceae > Pseudomonas > Pseudomonas sp. P7779. The sequence continues at coordinate 145,048 of NZ_JACARZ010000003.1, forward strand.
CGTCCGGAACTGACCGCTGCCAAGATCGTCGTTTCCGGCGGCCGCGGCATGCAGAACGGCGACAACTTCAAGCACCTGTACGCCCTGGCCGACAAGCTGGGCGCTGCGGTCGGCGCTTCCCGCGCAGCCGTCGACGCAGGTTTTGTACCGAACGACATGCAGGTCGGCCAGACCGGCAAGATCGTTGCGCCACAGCTGTACATCGCCGTCGGTATCTCCGGCGCGATCCAGCATTTGGCCGGTATGAAAGACTCCAAGGTGATCGTTGCGATCAACAAGGACGAAGAAGCACCGATCTTCCAAGTAGCTGATTACGGCCTGGTGGCGGACTTGTTCGAAGCCGTACCCGAGTTGGAGAAGCTGGTCTAATCCAGCCGCTTCACTTATAAAGAGCCCGGTCTTTTGACCGGGCTTTTTTTTGCCCGGTAATTTTTCAACTGGAGAACCCTGCCATGGAATTGCGTCCCTGGACTGTACTGCTGGCCCTGTCACTGCTGCCGGCGGTGTCGCTGGCGGCGGGCAAATGTGATCGCCTGGTGATCACCGGCAGCCCGGACGCCCCGCCTTATCTGTGGCGTGATCCCCAGGACCCCACGCACTTGATCGGCGCCACCGCCGACATGCTGCAGCAAGTGGCCAAGGACCTCGGGGTGAAAATCGACCTGCTGTACGGCGGCAAACGTTCCCTGGCGCTGGAAGAAGTGCGCAGCGGGCGCATGGACATCCTCGCCGACGCGCCATTGACCCTCGACGCCCTGGACTCCCTCGACTACATCCACCCGGCATTGGTGCAAACCGATTATCTGGTCTGGACCCGCAAGGATTCCTCCCTGGCCTACAGCCAGGCCAGCGACCTGCAGGGCCACAAGGGCGCGGTGTCGGAAAGGGCGCGCCTGAGCCGCGACTTTGAAACCTTCGCCGGTGAGCAACTGACCCTGCAGCGCCTGCCCAGCCTGACCCCGGCGTTCCAGAAACTGCTATTGGGAGAAGTGGACTACGTGCTCGCCGGACGTTATTCCGGCATGGCCATGGCCCAGACGTTGGGCATGAGCAACGACCTGGTGGCGCGGGAAATCCCCATCGACCAGCCGGGCCTGTACCTGGCCATTTCCCACAACTCCGCCTGCAACGATCCGTGGTTGCGCGGACAGCTCGCCAAAAAGATGACAGAATTGCCCGCGTCCGGTCTGGCGGAAACCGCGCTGCAGAGCAATCTTGAGCGCTGGAAAGCGCAGTTGCAGCAACCCGTCGGCACCCCAACAAAGTAGGGATTTTCAGTGACTATTCGACCTCTTTTCGCGGCCCTCGCCGTTGTAGCTCTGGCGGGATGTGCAGCCGATCCTGCGCCGAATGAACAAATGCGCCTGACCCGGCAAGCCCTGGAACAAGCCAGCGCCGTGGGCGCCGTTGCCAGCGATTCGCCCGAGCTGAAGCTGGCGGAAGACAAGTTCACCCAGGCCCGTGCCGACATGGCCGATGAATCCTACAAGGACGCCCGCATGCAGGCTGAAGAAGCCGAGCTGGACGCCCGCCTGGCGGAAGCGCGGGTGCTGACCCGCAAAAGCCAGGAGCAACTGAACGTGCTCAACACCCGCATCACCCGCCTGCGCAAGCAGTTGCAGTTGGGAGACGCCCAATGAGCCCGTTGATGCGTGGGTTGAGCTGTGTGGTGTTGCTGGGCAGTGCGCTGGGTGGTTGTGCGACGCACCCCGACAGTAACCTCGCCTTGCAACAGGCCAGCACTGACTTCCAGAAGGTCAAGGAAGATTCGAATGTGCTGCGTATCGCACCCAAGGACGTGATTCGCGCCGGTGAGTCCCTGGCCCGTGCCGACCGTTTCTCCAGCTTCTGGGGCAGCGGCGCCGATGTGGCGCATTACGCCTACCTGAGCCAGCGCTACAGCGCGATTGCCCGGGAACACACCGAGCAGGCACTCAACCAGGAGCGTGGGGTCAAGCTGGAGCTGGAACGCCAGCGCCTGCAACTGGCCCTGCGTGAAGCCAAGCTCTCCAGCGTTCAGCAACAGGGCAAATGGATTGAGGCGCAGATATCCAGCCTGACCACCGTCCAGCCTGATCGCGGGCTGGTGATGACCCTGGGTGACGTGCTGTTCGATACGGGTGATGCAGAGCTGCAAAACTCGGCCAACCGCACCGTGCTCAAAGTGGTGCAGTTCCTGCAACTGAACCCCAAGCGCGTGGTGCGCATCGAGGGTTACACCGACAATACCGGCGGCGAACAGGAAAATATCAAACTGTCCCGGGACCGCGCTCAAGCGGTTGCGGATGTACTGAGCGACCTGGGGATCGACGAAAAACGCATTCAGGTCGAAGGCTACGGCGATCAGTATCCGGTCGAAGCCAACGCGTCTGAGCGGGGCAGGGCGCAGAACCGTCGGGTAGAAATTGTGTTCTCCGACGAAAAAGGCCAGCTGGGCGCTGCTCGCTGAACCTGATTCTCAAGGTGAAAGGTGATTCCTGTGGGAGCTGTCGAGCCCCAGCGAGGCTGCGACAGGATCGCCTCGGTGCACCTGCGAGACCGCAGCGCCTGCATCGCAGCCTCGCTGAAGCTCGACAGCTCCCACATAAGCCCGGTCGCTGATCGGGTTTTTTATGCCCGCGATTCAGTTCGCAACCCTTACAGTTTTTTCTATCACTGCCGCCCGCGCTCGACTATTGTGGCAACTGTCCCCGTACACTTCTAAACTGTGCCGGTATGTTTCACACAAAAATAAAATACCCGTGAAATCGAGTGCTGCGTCATGACCAATCTGTTGCTCTACCAACGTATCGCCCAGCAGCTGGCTGAGGATATCCGCCGCGGTGTCTATCAACCGGGCGAGCGCGTGCCTTCGGTACGCAAAATGAGCTCCCAGCTCAACGTCAGCCACGCCACCGTGTTGCAGGCCTACGCGAACCTGGAAGACCAGGGTTTGATTCGCGCGCGGCCGCAGTCCGGGTATTACGTGCACCAGACGCCGGCGCTCACTGCGCCCACGCCGGACATCGCCCGGGTCGAGCGTCCAGGGTTGGTCACCCGCAGCAGCATCATTCAACAGGTGTTGGTGGAATCCCGTCGCGAAGGCGTGTTCCCGCTCGGCGCCGCCGTGCCGAGTGTCGACTACCTGCCTGTGCGCGCGCTGCATCAGCAACTGGCCAAGGTCACGCGTTTCCAGAGCCCGCGGGCGTTCAGCTACATGTTCAGCCCGGGTTTCGAGCCGCTGCGGCGCCAGGTGGCGATCCGTATGCGCGATGCCGGGGTGGTGGTCGACCCCTCCGAAGTGGTGATCACCCATGGGTGTGTCGATGCATTGCAGATGTCGCTGCGGGTGCTGACCCGCCCCGGCGACCTGATCGCCGCCGAATCGCCGACCTATTACGGCTTGCTGCAACTGGCCGATCTGCTGGGCCTGAAGGTCATCGAAATCCCCAGCGACCCGGCCACCGGCATGAGCCTGGAAGCCCTGCAACTGGCAGCCAACCAATGGTCGATCAAGGCCCTGGTGCTGACCACGCGCCTGAGCAATCCCCTGGGCGGCACCATGCCCGAAGAGCGGCAGAAACAGTTGCTGCGCCTGGCCTCGGATTTCGATATCCAGGTGGTCGAGGACGATATCTATGGCGAACTGATGTTCGAACTGGGCCGCACCAAGGCCCTGAAAGCCTACGACCGTCTGGACCGGGTCATCTATTGCTCGAGTTTCTCGAAGACCCTGTCACCGGGCATTCGCATTGGCTGGATGATTGCCGGCAAGTACCAGCAGGAAATCCAGCGCCTGCAAATGTTCAGCACCCATTCGGCCTGCAGCGTGACCCAGATGGGCACGGCGGCGTACCTGGAGAATGGCGGTTACGACCGCCACCTGCGCTATATCCGCCAGGAGTACCGCAAGAACCTCAGCGCGTTCCAGCTGGCCGTGCAGCAGTATTTTCCCGAAGGCACCCAGATGACCCGCCCGACCGGCGGTTTTATCCTGTGGGTCAGTTTGCCTGGACGGGTCAATACCCAGGAACTGCACGTGCGCGCCTTGCAGCAGGGCATCAGCATTGCACCGGGGCTGATCTTCAGTAATACGGAACAGTTCAACCACTGTATTCGCCTGAACTGCGGCACCCCGTGGAACCGCGAGGCGGAGCGCGCCTTGATGACCCTCGGGATGCTGGCAAGCCAGTTATGCCAGGAGACTGCGGCGGGTTTTTGAGGCATGGAAAGGGGACACGACGGGTAGCTGGCTAATTACCATGCTTGTCATACCGTCCTCAACAAGCGAGCATATGGCCTTCTGCCGTTAATGCTGCTGGCGATATGACTTATACCTTTCCTGCTGCCCTGCTGATCTGCGTGTTAAGCCTGTGTAACGCTGGCGCTGTCCTGGCGGCTCCCGCCGGTGAAGCGGCACCTGCTGCCAGCTCCCAGCAAACGGTGCCGGCGAAAAAAGCCGCTGCGGCCAAGAAGGCACCGGTCGCGAAGAAAGCCCCCGCAAAGAAAGCAACGCCGGTTAAAAAACGTGCGCCTATCGCCAGCAAGTCAAAGTCGGCCCACGAAGTCGCCAAGACGCCGCTGCCGCCCGCAGAGCTGGATTTGAGCCTGCCGTCGAACATGGTTCGCCACCTGCAACCCCTCGGCACCATGCCGCAGCCGAAGAACGTGCCGCTGCTGCCGCCGATGTTTGCCGAAAAGCCCACTGACAACAGTGCCTTCCAGATCAACGGGCGCCTGCTCAGCAATGAAATGCAGCTGCAACTGCGCAACGAAGAACGCCGCGAAGTTGAAGGTGCGGCGCTGGATTTCCAGTTCAAGCAATAAACCCGACGAGTAAACGTGACGCGCACCCCTGACCTTCTGTCGCAGACTGGTCAGTCACTTTTGTTTTCGGTGAAAAACCCCTGTTAAGCCAATTTAAAACGTCTGTTTAAGGGCGTAGTCTTACGTGGCCATCAACACTTGAGTTGTCGAGGATCTGTTCGTCATGAAATGCCGTCAAGGCTGTGGCGCTTGCTGCATTGCCCCATCCATCAGTTCTCCGTTGCCGGGAATGCCTGCCGGCAAACCGGCGGGCGAACGCTGCCTGCATCTTTCGGTCGAACAACTGTGCCAGTTGTTTGGCCAGCCTGAGCGGCCGGCAGTGTGTAGTTCGTTCCAGGCGGATATCGAGGTCTGTGGCAGTAGCCAGGCAGAAGCGATCAGGTTGATCGGCTGGTGGGAACAGATGACGGCGGCTTAGTGGGCTGTTCAAAGTACTGAACTTCAACAATAAGGAATAAGACCATGGGTTCACTGAAACGAATTGCTGTGTTGTGCGGTTTTACCGCGTTGTTCGCTGCCGCAGCGCATGCTGAAGACTGGCAGACGGCCAAGGATGAAGACGGCATCAAAGTGTCCTTGAGTGAAATTGCCGGTTCCAAGTACAAGGCTTATCGCGGTGTGACGACCATCAAGGCGCCGCTGGCCAAGATCCAGGCGCTGCAGGAAGACGTGGCGGGGGCCTGTTCCTGGATCCACGAATGCAAGTCGCAGAAACTGCTCAAGCAGGAAGGCGACAAGAGCTGGACCTACACCCAGTTCAAGGCACCGTTCCCGGTGACCGATCGTGACTCGATCCTGGAAATCACCACCACCAAGGCTGCCGATGGCACCGTCACCCGCAAGCTGTTGGAAGTGCCGACCTACCAGCCAGAAGTCAAAGGCTACGTGCGCGTAGCCCAGGTCGATGGTTACTGGAAGCTGGTGCCTAAAGGCGACAACCTGACCGAAGTGACCTACCAGGTGCACACCGAGCCAGGTGGCAGCGTGCCGTCTTGGTTGGCCAACAAGTTCGTGGTGGACGCACCGTTCAACACCTTGAAAGCCCTGAAAGAACACGCTGAAAAATAACTGCAGTTGATCAGGTGCCTCCTGCCTTGAGTGGAACGATTTCCAGGCCCTCAAGGTCCAGATAGATGTAAGCCCACCCATGGGTTTTATCGAGGAGGCTCTGATGCCAAAGTGGAACGTTTCCTTCACCAATGATCATGGTGAGTCGGTAGTCGAGCAATTCGAGTGCGAGCAAAAACCCACGCTTGAAGAAGCTGCGCGCCTGGTTCGCGCCCGCGTATCACCGGTGCTGGAGGAACTGGATCTCAACGATCTGGAGGGGCGTATCGCCGAACCCACGGTCAAGATTCTGAAAGATCAAAACAGCATCAAAGACCTCAACGTCGAACCCGCCGCCTGAATATTCCCTGTACGCCTTTAAACAGACTCTGGTGGAGGTGATAGCTTCGCGCTACTCTGCAATGGAGATCAGCGAATGAATCGCTAAGGTCTGGTCTTGTCAGCTACATGCTTGTCTCCCAGCGGCGACGTCACTGCCGTAACACCCGCGCCCTTGCAGCGCGGGCCTTGGGAAGCACGGAAAGTCTATCCATCGGTTTGAGGAGGACGTTTCATGAGCACAGCCTATCAAGAAGACATCAGCACCAACGTGTTGCGCCGCATGAAAGAGGGCGGCTTTGACTTCTCGCGTTTCCACCCCATCGAGTTCTACGCCATTTTCCCGGATGAGGAACGTGCGCGGCGGGCTGCGGGTCGGTTTCGTGGGGAATCCCTGAATGCCCAGGTCAGCGCGCGGGATGACGGCGCCTGGTACCTGGAATTGAGCAAAATCATGTTCGCCACCTACGACGGCATAGGAGACTTCGAGCAGGACTTTGAGGCGGTGGTCGAGCCCTTGGGCGGAATCATCGAGGGATGGGGCGTGAAACAGGAGGTGCGTGGGTTACCCATGTAGCGGCATGAGCAATAACACAGCGTATCGGCTGACCTTTGGGTCGGCCGTTTTTGTTTCTGGCGCGGGAAAAATCCTGCGCAAAAAAAAGCCACCCGAGCAGGGTGGCCAAAGGGAAGATCGCAAAGGAGGAGAGCGATTCGGTACAAGCGGTAATGCGCAATGGATGAAGCTGTAGGACGCGTCCTGTTCAGCTGATGGAGGTGATTATCCGCGGGGTTTGCCGGGCAGTGAAATCAACTCTGACTATGCTGGTGATAGTCATGGCCTGCATTGCAATGAGGCGCCGCCCATGACAGCGGGCATTTGCTGCACCGGGACGGTGCGATGAGACCTGCGTCTATATCCAACTGATTGATACTTAAGTGTTTATGCCGCTGGCACGGGCCTTGCGATGGTTCTGGCGTCCGGGTGACAAGGAGTACGGCATGATCCGCACTTATTATGATGAGATGTACGACGGGGCAGGGCAGGTGCGCCCCCATTACCGCGAATTTGCCCGCTGGTTGGCCGACACGCCGGCCGAACTGCTGGCCCAGCGCCGGCGCGAAGCCGATTTGCTGTTTCACCGGGCCGGTATCACCTTCACCTTGTATGGCGATGAGCAAGGTACCGAGCGCCTGATCCCCTTCGACACGATCCCCCGCAGCATCCCGGCCAGTGAATGGCGGATCGTCGAGCGCGGCTGCATCCAGCGGGTCAAGGCGCTGAACATGTTTCTCGCCGACCTCTACCACGAACAACGCATTATCAAGGCCGGGATCATCCCCGCCGAGCAAGTCCTGGCCAACGAGCAGTACCAGTTGGCGATGCAGGGCCTGGACCTGCATCGGGATATCTATTCCCACATCTCAGGTGTCGACCTCGTACGCGATGGCGACGGCACTTACTACGTCCTCGAAGACAATCTGCGCACCCCCAGCGGCGTGAGCTACATGCTCGAAGACCGCAAGATGATGATGCGCCTGTTCCCCGAACTGTTCGCGGCCCAGCGCATCGCGCCCATCGACCACTATCCCAACCTGTTGCTCGACACCCTGAAAAGCTCCAGCCCGCTGGATAATCCCAGCGTGGTGGTTCTCACCCCGGGGCGTTTCAACAGTGCGTTCTTCGAGCATGCATTCCTGGCCCGGGAAATGGGCGTGGAACTGGTGGAAGGCGCCGACCTGTTCGTGCGTGATGACCGCGTGTTCATGCGCACCACCGATGGTCCCAAGGCGGTGGATGTGATCTACCGTCGCCTCGACGACGCGTTCCTCGACCCGCTGGCCTTCAACCCGGACTCCATGCTCGGCGTACCGGGCCTGCTGGCCGCGTATCGCTCGGGCAACGTGGTGTTGGCCAATGCCATCGGCACCGGGGTGGCGGATGACAAGTCGGTGTACCCCTTCGTCACCGAGATGATCCGTTTTTACCTGGATGAAGAACCGATCCTGAAGAATGTTCCGACGTTCCAGTGCCGTAATCCCAGTGAACTGTCCCACGTACTGGCCAACCTTCCGGAACTGGTGGTGAAGGAAACCCAGGGCTCCGGTGGCTATGGCATGTTGGTCGGTCCGGCCGCCTCGGCGGCGGAAATCGAAGCCTTCCGCGCACGCATCAAGGCCAAGCCCCACGCCTATATCGCGCAACCGACCCTGTGCCTGTCGACATGCCCGACCTTCGTCGAAAACGGCATCGCGCCACGCCACATCGACCTGCGCCCGTTTGTGCTGCAAGGCAAGGAAACCCGTGTGGTCCCCGGCGGCCTGACTCGTGTGGCGCTGCGGGAAGGCTCGCTGGTGGTCAACTCGTCCCAGGGCGGCGGCACCAAAGACACCTGGGTGGTCGAGGATTGAAATATGTTGAGTAGAACTGCCTCGGATTTGTATTGGATGTCACGCTACTTGGAGCGCGCGGAAAACCTCGCGCGGATGCTCGATGTCAGTTATTCGCTGTCGCTGATGCCCCAGGACGGGCGCGGCGATGGCCTGCATGAACTGGCGATGCCGCTGCTGATCACCGGCACCCTCGACGATTACCGCGAGCGCCACGGTGAACTGCACGCCGAACGCCTGCTGCACTTCTTCGCCCTGGATGCGGCGAACCCGGCCAGCATCTACAGCTGCCTCGGCGCTGCACGCGCCAGTGCCCATGCCGTGCGTGGGCGAATCACCGCCGACATGTGGGAAAACATCAACGCCACCTGGCTGGAAATTCGCGACATCGCCCAGCAAGGCCTGAGCCGCTACGGCATGAGCCGGTTCTGCGAGTGGGTCAAGGAACGTTCCCACCTGTTCCGCGGTGCCACCTACGGCACCATCATGCGTAACGACGCCTTTCGTTTTATTCGCCTGGGCACCTTTATCGAGCGCGCCGACAACACCCTGCGCTTGCTCGACGCCCGCTATGAAATGGCCGGCGACCAGGCCGAAGCGGTCACCGATGGTACCGCCCATGCCTACTATCAATGGAGTGCGTTGTTGCGGGCGTTGTCGTCGTTCGAGGCCTACACCGAAATCTACCGTGATGCCCCCGGCGCCCGACAAGTCGCCGAGCTGTTGCTGCTGCGCGCCGACGTGCCGCGGTCGCTGCGGGCCTGCAGTGAAGAGATCGACCAGATCCTTGGCAGCCTGCCCGGCATCAACGGTCGCCCGGCCCAACGCCTGGCAGCGGAAATGGACGCACGCCTGCGCTATACCGCCATCGACGAAATTCTCGAGGAAGGCCTGCACGCTTGGCTGACCGACTTCATCCCGCTCGTGCGCGAGCTGGGCGATGCTATTTACAGTTCCTACCTGGAGGCGGCATGAGACTTTCCATCAGCCACGAAACCACCTACCACTACGAAGACCAGGTGCGTGCCAGCATCCAGTACCTGCGGCTCACGCCCCACGACAGCGAGCGCCAGCATGTCCTCAGTTGGCAGTTGGACTTGCCCCGGCCGGTACGGGCGCAACTCGACCCGTTCGGCAACATCCTGCACGTGTTGACCCTGGACGAGCCCCATGAAGCCATCATCATTGGCGCCCGTGGCCAGGTGGATATCGACGAATTGCGCGAGGCCGAACATGAAAGCCAGTCGGCCTTCCCGTTCCTGCGCTGCACCCGGTTGACCGAGCCGGACGAGGCCCTGCGCAGCTTTGCCGAAAAGCATTGCCATCAACGCCGCGACCGCAGCGTATTGATCGACCTGATGCACGCGCTGAACCAGTACATGACCTATTCGCCCGGCTCTACCGAAGTCGACACCTGTGCGGCCAAGGCGTTTGCCGGGCGTGCCGGGGTGTGCCAGGACCACACCCACGCCTTCCTCGCCTGTGCCCGCAGCCTGGGGATTCCGGCGCGTTATGTGTCGGGGTATTTGTACAGCGAAGACTGCGAGCACCTCGCCAGCCATGCCTGGGCTGAAGCGTGGCTGGATGACGCCTGGTACAGTTTTGACGTGACCAATCAACTGGCGCGGCCGGAGCGGCATTTGAAGCTGGCGGTGGGTCTGGATTACCTGGACGCCTGCCCGGTACGAGGCATGCGTCGTGGGGGAGGGCATGAGCAGATGCATGCCAAGGTATTTGTAGCGCCGACACCGGTGATTTCGGTGCAGCAGCAGTAGGATCCAGGGAGAGAGGGAGCTGTGTGTAGCAGGAAAGCTCTCTGTGCCAGGAAAGCTTTTTGTGGCGAGGGAGCAAGCTCCCTCGCCATAGATTTACCTGAGCCTTAAGGCTGCTTTCTGCCCGCCATATGCTTCAAATACCCCACCAGCAGATCCAGGTCCGCATCCGGCAGCACGCTGGTGGCAAACGCCGGCATCTTCGCCTGTGGCCAGTGCCGCATGCTTTGCGGATCGCGGATGTAGCGCTTGAGGAAATCCCCGGCAAAATATTCAGTGGGGTTGTAAGGAATATTCAGGTCCGGCCCCACCTGCGCATCGCCGGCCCCGTTCAGGCGATGACATGCCAGGCAGTTCTTCTGGAACAGTGCGAACCCCTGATTCACCGGGTCATTCGCCGCCAGTTTCGGATCCGGCAACAACGCCGGGAAGCGCTCCGCCACCGTCTTCAACTGCTTGATCCCGGAAATCTGAAACGGCCATTGCTCAGGGCTGATATGCCCGGCCTGTGGATCGGTCCACACCAGGTAAAACGGCCCGGCACTGGGCTTGCCGTCTGCCAGTGGCGGCCACGGATGCGCCGGATCTTCCACCGCCAGCCAGGCCCGCGCGCCGCTTTTTGATAGCAGCGGTGCCGCCGTCAGTTCCGCGGCAAAGCCGTCGAGGGCCACTGCCTGCAGATGATTTTCCGGCGTGATGCCCGGCAACAGTGCTGCCAGCGGCACTGCGCGATACGTCATGTTGCGCTTGTAGGAAACGTCATCAACGATCTGCACCGTCTGCACATCCGGACGCTTGAGCAGTTCGGTGGTTTCCCAGGTTTTGCTGGCGTGATCCAGCTCGACGGTCAATTTCGCGGCGTGCGCCGGCAAGGCCAGCAGCAGGATCAGGAGGACGATGATCTGTTTCAAGGAAGGGCCACATATCGGAAAAGGCGGTGGAACTCACGATACCGCAAAATCACAAAATCTCGGCGCGCAAAACGGCAGCCCCTGACGGGATCGCTATACGCAATATCCCGAAAGGCGCTGCCAAAGGCTGCGATCCTGGCGCTGTGTCTGCGCAGAATATGGGGTGTGAGAGGTCACCCAATGACCTTGGTGAGGTTGGGCAAGATCAGAATCAGGGTGGTGGCGAACAGAATAAGTCCCGCCTGACGTACTTTCGAATGCTTGAACATGGCTGACTGCCTTTTGTTGTTATTCCTGAGCGTCAAATGCGTGCCGGTCGATTCAACTATGACGGTGCTACATGACTCTTTTCTTACAGTTCCTACAGGTGCTCCAGCAAAACCCGGCAGCAACCTTTAACTTCTCTTACAGATTCAACCTTAGAGCCCTCGTTCTATATGGCTTAGATCCATTTCGTCTCATCACCTGAAGAAAACTTATTAAAAAGGCATGAGGCCAATTGCCAGCCAGACGCCAGCCCTACGGCTAGACAGCTAAAACGATTAATCAGCCGATTCCCGTAGCCTCCTACCGTTCGTCTGAGCGTGAGCGTCAAGGTCAATGAGCGGTTCGGTCATTGAATCCGGCGCCCTGGCGCCTAAGGTAAGGACACGATTCGTTGCATAGTGATTCGAGGACGTCATGACCCAAGCTTTGATCTTTGATGCGATACGCACGCCCCGGGGCAAAGGCAAGGCGGATGGCGCCCTGCACAGCGTCAAGCCGGTGAACCTGGTGGCCGGTTTGCTGACGGCACTGCAACAGCGCACCGACCTCGACACCCGGCAAGTGGATGACATCGTCCTGGGCTGTGTCACACCGATTGGCGACCAGGGCGCCGACATCGCCAAGACCGCCGCCTTGGTGGCGGACTGGGATATCAGCGTCGCCGGTGTGCAGATCAACCGGTTTTGCGCCTCGGGCCTGGAAGCCGTGAACCTCGGCGCGATGAAAGTGCGCTCCGGCTTTGAAGACCTCGTGGTGGTGGGCGGCGTCGAGTCCATGTCCCGAGTGCCCATGGGCAGTGACGGCGGCGCCTGGGTGCTCGACCCGCAAACCAATATGCACAGCCACTTCACCCCGCAAGGCATCGGTGCCGACCTGATCGCCACCCTGGAAGGCTTCACCCGCCAGGACGTCGACGCCTTTGCCCTGCACTCACAGCAGAAAGCGGCGCGGGCCAGATCAGACGGTTCCTTCAACAAGTCGCTGATCGCCGTGCAGGACCAAAATGGCATTGTGCTGCTGGATCAGGACGAATTCATCCGTGCCGACTCCACCTTCGAAGGCCTGGGCAAACTCAAGCCCAGCTTCGAAATGATGGGCCAGATGGGCTTCGACGCCACGGCGTTGCGGGTCTACAGCCACGTCGAACGCATCAATCACGTGCACACACCGGGCAACAGTTCCGGGATCGTCGATGGCGCGGCGCTGATGCTGATCGGTTCTGAAGCAAAAGGTCGCGAACTCGGCCTGCAACCCCGGGCGCGGATCGTCGCCACCGCTGTCACCAGTACCGACCCCACCATCATGTTGACCGGCCCGGCACCGGCAACCCGCAAGGCACTGGCCAAGGCGGGTTTGCGGGTTGAAGACATCGACCTGTTCGAGGTCAACGAAGCGTTTGCGTCGGTGGTGCTCAAGTTCATCAAGGACATGGGCATCGACGCCGCCCGGGTCAACGTCAACGGTGGCTCCATCGCCATGGGCCACCCGCTGGGCGCCACGGGCTGCGCGATTCTCGGCACCTTGCTCGATGAGCTGGAGGTGCGCCAGCAGCGTTATGGCCTGGCCACCCTGTGTGTCGGCGGCGGCATGGGTATCGCCACTATCATCGAACGCCTCTGAGCCTAAGGAATCAGTCATGACCGATGCCATTCGTTACGAAAAGGGCCAGGACCAGATTGTGGTGCTGACCATCGACATGCCCGGCCAGAGCGCCAACACCATGAACGGGGTGTACCGCGAGGCCATGGCGGCCACCGTCGCCCGCCTGGACGCCGAGAAGGATTCGATTGCGGGCGTGATCATCACCTCGGCGAAGAAGACCTTCTTTGCCGGCGGCGACCTTAATGAACTGATCAAGGTCGACAAACCCCACGCCAAGGATTTCTACGACAGCGTGCTAGGGCTGAAGGCGCAACTGCGCACCCTGGAAACCCTCGGCAAACCGGTAGTGGCCGCGATCAACGGCGCAGCGCTGGGCGGTGGCTGGGAGATTTGCCTGGCGTGCCAGCACCGTGTGGCGCTGGACCACAAGTCGGTACAGATTGGCCTGCCGGAAGTCACCCTCGGGCTTTTGCCGGGTGGCGGCGGCGTGGTGCGCATGGTGCGGATGCTGGGCCTGGAAAAAGCCTTGCCCTACTTGCTGGAAGGCAAAAAGATTACGCCGCAGCAGGCGCTGCAAGCCGGGTTGATTGATGAGCTGGCGGCAGACCGTGATGAGCTGCTGGCCAAGTCCCGGGCGTGGATTCTGGCCAACCCCGAGGCGAAACAGCGCTGGGACATCAAGGGCTATCAGATCCCGGGTGGTACGCCGTCCAACCCGAAAGTCGCGCAAATGCTTGCCATTGCGCCATCGATCCTGCGCGCCAAAACCAACGGCTGCTTCCCGGCCCCGGAGAAAATCCTCTGCGCCGCCGTGGAAGGTGCCCAGGTGGATTTCGACACGGCGCACTTGATCGAGACCCGCTACTTCACCGAGCTGGTCACCGGGCAAGTGGCGAAAAACATGATTGGCACCTTCTGGTTCCAGCTCAATGAAATCAATGCCGGCAGTTCGCGGCCCCAGGGCTTTGCGCCGTATGTGACACGCAAGGTCGGCGTGCTCGGCGCCGGGATGATGGGCGCGGGCATTGCCTACGTCAGCGCTTCGGCGGGCATTGAGGTGGTGCTCAAGGACGTCAGCCAGGCGGCGGCAGAGAAGGGCAAGGCCCACTCGGCCACGTTGCTGGACAAGAAGGTCGGGCGTGGGCAATTGACCGCCGAACAGCGGGAAACCATCCTCGCGCGGATTGTTCCTACCGAATCCGACGCCGATCTTGCCGGCTGCGACCTGATCATCGAAGCCGTCTTCGAGGATCGGGAACTCAAGGCCAAGGTCTCGGCGGCCGCGCAAAACGTGGTGGGTGCCGAAGCGGTGATCGCCTCCAACACCTCCACCTTGCCCATCAGCGGGTTAGCCACCGCCGTTCCAGACCAGGGCAAGTTTATCGGCCTGCATTTCTTCAGCCCGGTGGACAAAATGCCCCTGGTGGAAATCATCAAGGGCGCCCGCACCAGCGACGAAACCCTGGCGCGGGGATTCGACTTCGTACTGCAAATCAAGAAAACCCCGATCGTGGTCAACGACAGCCGCGGCTTCTTCACTTCAAGGGTGTTCGGCACCTTCACCAATGAAGGTATCGCCATGCTCGGCGAAGGCGTGGCCGCACCGATGATCGAGACCGAGGCGCGCAAGGCCGGGATGCCGGTGGGGCCGCTGGCGGTCTCTGACGAAGTTTCCCTCAGCCTGATGAGCCATATCCGTCAACAGACGGCCAAGGACCTACAGGCCGAGGGCAAGCCGTTACCGCAGCACCCGGCGTTTGCCGTGATCGACCTGTTGCTCATTGAATACAAGCGCCCGGGCAAGGCGGCGGGTGGCGGTTTCTACGAATACCCGGCGGGCGGGCAGAAACACCTGTGGCCGGAGCTGAAAAGCCGCTTCGAAAAGCCCGGCCAACAGATCTCGCCGCAAGACGTGCGCGACCGTTTGCTGTTCATCCAGGCCATCGAAACCGTGCGCTGTGTGGAGGAGGGCGTATTGATGTCGACGGCTGATGCCAACGTCGGCTCGATCTTCGGTATCGGCTTTGCCGCCTGGAGCGGCGGAGCGCTGCAATTCATCAACCAGTACGGCCTGAACGATTTCGTCGCCCGCGCCCGCTACCTGGCCGAGCAATATGGTGAGCGCTTCACGCCGCCGGCGCTGCTGTTGGAGAAAGCTGCACAGGGTGAAGCGTTTCGGTGATCCAAATGTGGGAGCGGCGGTGCGACGATTCGACTTGCTCGCGAAAGCGGTGGATCAGCTAACGAGTGTGTTGACTGACACACCGCATTCGCGAGCAAACCCGCTCCCACATTGAGCATGGCGATGGGGCTTGCCTTGGAAGGGTATTTCAAGGCAGGCTCTGGGGGTGTTCATTATTCCCATCGCCGTGTCAGGTATTTTTTATGTCGTTACGCGTGTGCATCCTGGAAACCGATATCCTGCGTCCTGGGCTGATCGATCAGTACCAAGGGTACGGGCAGATGTTCAAGCGCCTGTTCTCCAAACAGCCGATTGCCGCCGAGTTCGTCATCTATAACGTGGTGCAGGGTGAATACCCGGCGGATGAAGAAGTGTTCGACGCGTACCTGGTGACGGGCAGCAAGGCCGACTCCTTTGGCACCGATCCGTGGATCCAGACCCTCAAGACCTACCTGCTGGACCGCCATGCCCGCGGCGACAAGCTGATCGGCATCTGCTTCGGCCACCAGTTGCTGGCGCTGCTGTTGGGTGGCAAGACCGAGCGGGCGACCAAGGGCTGGGGCATGGGCATCCATGACTACAAACTGAACGCCAAGGCACCGTGGATGAGCCCGGTGGTGGAAGAACTGACGCTGTTGATCAGCCACCAGGACCAGGTCACCACCTTGCCGGAAAACGCCACCGTGATCGCCTCCAGCGAGTTCTGCCCGTTTGCGGCGTACCACATTGAAGACCAGGTGCTGTGCTTCCAGGGCCACCCGGAATTTATCCACGACTATTCCCGCGAGTTGCTGGAGATTCTTCAGACAACGCTGGGGGAGAAGGTCTACACCAACGGTGTGGCCAGCCTGGAACGAGACCACCACGGCGTCACCGTGGCGGAATGGATGATGCGGTTTGTGGCGCACAAACCAAAAGCAGGAGCGGCCTGAAACCGTCCAGGGCAAGAAGCACGGTCTTCAAGGCAAAGCAGATTAATGTAGGAGCTGGCTTGCCTGCGATAGCATCACCTTGGTGTAACTGACAAACCGAGGTGCCTGCATCGCAGGCAAGCCAGCTCCCACACTTTTGATCTTCAGCAAATTGAGCTGGGTTTGTTACAGCCAGCCTGAACGCTTGAAGCTGGCCCACAAACTTGTACACCCCACCGCAATAAACCCCAGCACCGCGAAATACCCATAGTGCCATTGCAGCTCCGGCATGTTCTGGAAGTTCATCCCGTAAATCCCGGCCACCGCCGTCGGGAACGCCAGAATCGCTGCCCACGCGGCAAACTTGCGTTGCACCACGCTTTGGCGCGAGGCTTCCAGCAACACCCCAATCTCGATGGTCTGGCTGGCGATATCCCGCAAGGTGGTCAGGTCTTCCATCTGCCGGGTGACGTGAATCTGCACATCGCGAAAGTACGGACGCATGTTCTTGTCGATAAACGGGAAGCTCAGTTTCTGCAATTCCTGACTGATCTCCACCATCGGTGCCACATAGCGCTTCAGTCGCAGGACATCGCGGCGCAGGCCGTGGAGCTTCTGGATATCCGCTTCACTCAGGGAGTTGCACAACACGTTGCGCTCCAGTTCATCGACCTCGGCATGAATCGCCTCGCTCACCGGCTGGTAGTTCTCGGTAACAAAATCCAGCAGCGCATAGAGTACGAAATCTTCCCCATGCTCCAGCAACAGCGGTCGCGCCTCACAGCGCTGGCGCACATAGCCGTAGGATGCCGAGTGGCCGTTGCGGGCGGTGATGATGTAGCCGTTGCCGGCAAAAATATGGGTTTCGATAAACTCCAGCTTGCCGTTATCGCGCACCGGCGAATAGGTCACGATAAACAGCGCGTCGCCGAAGGTTTCAAGCTTGGGGCGGCTGTGTTTTTCCAGGGCGTCTTCGATGGCCAGTTCGTGCAGGTTGAACTGGCGCTGCAGGTTGGCCAGTTCCAGGGCGCTGGGCTCCTCCAGGCCGATCCACACAAAGTGGTCAGGCTTGGCGGCCCACGCGGCGCCTTCGTCGAGGGTGATATCAGTGACTTTCTTTCCGGCGCTATAGACGGCGGCCGCAACAACTCTACCCATAGTGCTGATCGCTTCTTCTTGAATGGCAGATGACAACTGTCAGGCAGCTTAGCTGCCCTGCCCAATCAGAGTCAGCAAATTCGGCGGGGTTCAGCCGTGATTGCAGGCGTGGTTTGCAGCTCGCGGTCCATCGCCTCGATGCAGTCGCGCATTTGCTCGCGACAGGTCTGCATTAACAGCGGCATGTCATCCATCGTCAGCCCCTTCGTAGGAATCGGCGGCAACGAGCGAATCAGAATATCGCCACTGTTCCAGCGATTGAGCTTCATCTGCTTCACATAGGTGCTGACACACACCTGCACAATCGGCACGCCTGCGGCGATCGCCATCTGGAACGCGCCTTTCTTGAACGGCAGCAGGGTTTCACCGAAGTTGCGCGTGCCTTCCGGGAACACCCAGATCGAGGTGTCGGCATGCTGCAAGGTGTGGGTGGTGGTCAGCATCGAACGCCGCGCCTTGTGCGCATTGCCCCGGTCGATCAACACATTGCCCGCCAGCCAGAACAACTGTCCGAACAACGGCACCCACTTCAGGCTCTTCTTGCCGATACACACCGTGCGGTACGGCACCACGGTGCCGAACACAAACAGGTCGTAGTTGGATTGATGGTTGGCGATGATCACGCAACTGCTGGGCTTGTGACGCAGCGAGTCGACATCGGCCTTCACTCGCAGGCGCAATAGCCACATCGCCGGCACCGCATACAGGCGCGCGCAGTAACGGCTGTTGTCCGGATTGAACGGCCGACAGATCCCCAGCAGCACGCCCAGTACGCCCGCAATCATAAAATGCAGGCCCATCAACAACATGCGTAACAAAAAAAGCATCGACACAGCCCATCGGGACAAAAGGTGGCGCAGTGTACGGATGTGCACTGTATTCGGCAATTGCCCCTATAGAGTCAGAAGATAGGCGATGTTTAAGCGCATGTTTCAACATGCTGTGACAGACACTGTCTAGAGCGGTTGTAGGCAAACCGGAATTCTTTGTAAGAAAAAGCCCGACTCAAGGTCGGGCTTCGATTCAGCAGGCGTGTTTGATTAACCCAAGTGCCCCTGATCCTGAATGATCGCGTCATCCAGGGCTTCCAGCAGCGCCTTACGCACCTTCAGCTTGGTGTGCTTGTGGGCGTTCATATTGATCTTCTTCAGTTGGCGAGCGGCTTCCAGCGCTGCGGCCTGCAACTCTTCCGGCGCGACCACCTTATCCAGGAACCCGGCGCTCAACGCGTCCTGCGGGTTAAACATCTCGGCATTGATCACCGATCGGTGGAAGGCCGACTTGCGCAGACGATCCCGCGCCAGCTCGATCCCGGCGTGGTGCATGGTCATGCCGATCATCACTTCATTCAGGCCAATGCTGAAAGGCCCGTCCACACCGATCCGGTAATCCGCCGACAACAACAGGAATGCCCCCTTGGCCACCGCGTGCCCGGGGCACGCCACGATCACCGGGAAGGGGTGCGACAACAGGCGGCGGGCGAGGGTGGAGCCCGACGTCACCAGGCTCACGGCTTCTTTAGGGCCGGCGGTCATCACCTTCAAATCATAGCCACCGGACAAAATCCCCGGCGTGCCCGTGATGATCACCACCGCCCGATCCTTCTCGGCCTGATCCAGCGCTTGATTAAACGCACTGACCACTGCCGGCGAAATGGCATTCACCTTGCCGTTGCTCAGGGTCAGGGTCGCGATACCGTCTTCGAGGTGGTAGGCAATCAACTCACTCATGACGCGATTCCTTGTAATGCTTGTAATAGAAGGACAGACGGCAGACGTTACCCACCGCGCCCGCCCTGGTAAAGCGCCATGACTGACTACCCAGTCAGACTTTTCCCCCATGCCCGCCCGCAGGCGGCCTTCGGCAAGGCGCAGCAGCTACCATAGACAAGCGCCGCGAGTGCCCGAGAATGGCAGAATCGCCGTGGTGTGCGTGGCGCCGCAGAGGGCTGGAACGGCATAACCGCCTAAGCGCATGAAAATTCTGAAAAAAACCTTTGCCATCGGAAAAGCTTTCGACTACATTAGCGCGCCTCGACAGACTGAATCAGTTTGACGAGATACGGTGAAGTGTCCGAGTGGCTTAAGGAGCACGCCTGGAAAGTGTGTATACAAGAAATTGTATCGAGAGTTCGAATCTCTCCTTCACCGCCAAATTTGAAACGACTAAACCCCTGAAAACGTTAAAGTTTTCAGGGGTTTTGTGTTTTCAGAGAGTCAAAAACGACCCATATGGGAACATCCATGGGAATGCTTGTAGCCGTACGGCTGTAAGCGGGCCGCCGCCCAGGGCGATAAATCCATCGTGATCATTCGTCGGAAAACAGAACGCCCGGCCGGGCCAAGGAGTTATTCAATGCGTATGACGTTCCGCAGCGCTTGTCGCAATTCTTGCCTGGCAGCGGTGGTGTATTTCCTATACGTCGGATTTCAGAAAGGGTTTGACGTCTTTGGCTGGTACGGCGTCGGGTGGTCATGGGGGGATTGGTTTGTGCTCGCAGTGTTGGTCGCTTTCATTTCGTTGATGCTGTTCAGCGAGTGGTGCCTGCAACGCAAGCATTTAAAAGCCAAGACCCTTGAGCATGGCGGAGACTCCATATAAGTAAGCTTATGGCGTAGCGGGCCCCATGCTACGCCAGGCGTGGAGGATGTGCTTGCATCGACCCCTGCTACGTCGAGCCGCTGTTTGTGGCAGTCGACGTGGCCGGGGGATAAGTGCCGCTAATTGCTATATCAGCAAAGGTGATGGTGGTGGTGGAGGCGCCGGTGGAGTTGGTGGGGGTGGTGCTGGAACAAGTCCCATCAGGTCAACTATTTGACTCGCCAATTCAGGTTCAACAGCTGTCAGAAATTCGTTGGCTAGCTTCACGTAAAAGTCATAAACATCATCATCTGAGATGATCCAGCCCACCTGCGCGTTCTCGAGCGCTGCCGTGAATAATTTTGCCGCATCGGAATCGTCAAAGTGCCCTATATATTTAGTAAGTTTTGAAATTACAAAATGCGTAGTTGAAAAACTGCCGCTCTCTATCAATTGCTCAATTGCCTCATCTTTTTGTTTAAGAAAAGCTAAGTGCTCGGGTGAGACTAACTTTTCTGCTGCTTCAACTGCTGCGTCAAATGCTACTTCAGCAGCCGGAGGCAGCGGAGGAACGGGTGGTGGTGGTGGTGGTGG